>CAUPRZ010000163.1:0-5904 GCA_963513855.1 uncultured Hylemonella sp. | reverse complement strand
TGTCCAGCCCGGCCGAGAACACCGTGCCCTTGGCGATGGACGCCGTCTCGCCATAGGCCTTTTCATAGGCCTTGCGCGCGGCCTCGAAGTTATCGAAAGCACGCGGATTGGCCGGATCCAGCACGATGTTGCGCAGAGCCTGGCCCATCTGCAGGCCCTGGGCGTACATCTCGTTAAAACCGGTGCTGATGCGCTGCTCGGTCTGGATGTAGCGGTGGAACTGGTTCTTGGTGTAGACCAGGCCGCCGATGCTGCCGGCCAGACCCACCATAAAAAGCGCCGCGGGAACCACGGCGCAGAGTAGAAGTTTGGTGCTGAATTTCATGGATGGACCTTCCCTGATCACAAGGCCCACATCATCGCTTACTTATGTATTGGGATGGATACCCTATAGCCTATTTCAGCCACCGAACAGAACCGTTTTTTCAGAGCAACTCCAACGCCACGGCCGTGCCCTCGCCACCGCCGATGCACAGCGTAGCCAAGCCACGCTTGAGGCCGCGGGCCTGGAGCGCATGGATCAACGTGACCATGATGCGCGCGCCCGAAGCACCAATCGGGTGCCCCAGCGCACAGGCGCCCCCGTTGACGTTGACGATGTCGTGCGAGACCTTGAGCTCTTCCATGAGCGCCATGGGAACCACAGCGAAGGCCTCGTTCACTTCCCACAGGTCCACGTCCTTCACGCTCCAGCCGGCGCGGGCCAGGGCCGTCTGCGTGGCACCCACGGGGGCCGTGGTGAACCACTCGGGCGCCTGCGCGTGCATGGCATGCGACACGATCTTGGCCAGTGGCTTGAGGCCCAGCTTGGCGGCCGTGGAGGCGCGCATCATGACCAGGGCCGCGGCACCGTCGTTGATGGACGAGCTGCTGGCGGCCGTGATGGTGCCGTCTTTCTTGAAGGCGGGCTTGAGCGCGGGGATCTTGTCCAGCTTGGCCTTGCCCGGGCCTTCGTCGATGGAGATCACGGTCTCGCCGGCACGGCCCTTGACCGTGATGGGCGTGATCTCGGCCGCGAAGGCGCCGCTTTGTGTGGCGGCCTGGGCGCGGCGCACGCTGCTGCTGGCGAAGTGGTCCTGCTGCTCCCGCGTGAACTTGTACTTGGCGGCGCAGTCTTCGCCGAAGGTGCCCATGGAACGGCCCGCCTCGTAGGCGTCTTCTAGGCCGTCGAGCATCATGTGGTCGTAGATCTTGTCGTGACCCATGCGGTAGCCGCCGCGGCCTTTCAGCATCAGGTAGGGCGCAGTGGTCATGCTCTCCATGCCCCCGGCCACGATCACATCGGCGCTGCCGCCGGCCAGCATGTCGTGCGCAAACATGGCCGCACGCATGCCCGAGCCGCACATCTTCGAGAGCGTCACCGCGCCCGCGCTCTTGGGCAGGCCGCCCTTGAAACCGGCCTGGCGCGCCGGGGCCTGACCCTGGCCGGCCATCAGGCAGTTGCCCATCAGCACTTCGTTCACGAGTTCGGGGGCGATGCCCGCGCGCTCGACGGCGGCCTTGATGGCCGCACCACCGAGGTCGTGCGCGGACAGGGAAGAAAAGTCGCCCTGGAAGGCCCCCATGGGGGTGCGGGCGGCGCCGACGATGACGATGGGATCGGACATGGTGTGCTCCTGAGGCAAAAACTTGTGCCCCTATTGTGCCGCGCAGAGCCTGACCATGCAGGCCCGCGCGTCACGGTCAGGAGGACTACGTAGGGGTGTTCCCCCGGTCGACGGCGATGTAAATCTCCCCGCCCGTTCGCCTGAACTCGGCGGATTTCTGCGTCATGCCGGCATCCAGCGCCTGCACCTCGCTGACACCCTGGGTCTTGGCGAATTCACGCACCTCCTGCGTGATCTTCATGGAGCAGAACTTGGGCCCGCACATGGAGCAGAAGTGCGCCACCTTGGCCGAATCCTTGGGCAGGGTCTCGTCGTGGAATTTCTGCGCCGTGTCCGGGTCCAGCGAGAGGTTGAACTGGTCCATCCAGCGAAATTCGAAACGCGCCTTGGACAGGGCATCGTCACGCGCCCGAGCCCCCGGGTGACCCTTGGCCACGTCGGCCGCATGCGCCGCGATCTTGTAGGTGATGATGCCGGTCTTCACGTCCTCGCGGTCCGGCAGACCCAGGTGTTCCTTGGGCGTCACGTAGCAGAGCATGGCCGTGCCGAACCAGCCGATCATGGCGGCACCGATGCCGCTGGTGATGTGGTCGTAGCCCGGCGCGATGTCGGTCGTCAACGGGCCCAGGGTGTAGAAGGGCGCCTCGCCGCAGTGCTTGAGCTGCTCGGTCATGTTCGCCTGCACCATGTGCATGGGCACGTGGCCCGGGCCTTCGATCATGGTCTGCACGTCGTGTTTCCACGCAATCTGCGTGAGCTCACCCAGGGTGCGCAGCTCGGCGAACTGCGCCTCGTCGTTGGCATCCGCGCCCGAGCCTGGGCGCAGGCCGTCGCCCAGCGAGAAGCTCACGTCGTAGGCCTTCATGATGGCGCAGATCTCTTCGAAGTGCGTGTAAAGGAAGTTCTCCTGGTGGTGGGCAATGCACCACTTGGCCAGGATGGAACCGCCACGCGAGACGATGCCCGTGACCCGGTCGACCGTGAGATGGATGAAGGGCAGGCGCACGCCGGCGTGGATGGTGAAGTAGTCCACCCCCTGCTCGGCCTGTTCGATCAGCGTGTCGCGGAAGATGGCCCACGTAAACTCTTCCGCCACGCCGCCCACTTTCTCCAGCGCCTGATAGATGGGCACAGTGCCAATGGGCACGGGTGAGTTGCGCAGGATCCAGTCACGGGTGGTATGAATGTTCTTGCCGGTGGACAGGTCCATCACCGTGTCCGCGCCCCAGCGCGTGGACCACACCAGTTTCTCCACCTCTTCCTCGATGCTCGAAGTGACCGCCGAGTTGCCGATGTTGGCGTTGATCTTGACCAGGAAGTTGCGGCCGATGGCCATGGGTTCCAGCTCGGGGTGGTTGATGTTGGCCGGAATGATGGCGCGCCCGCGTGCCACCTCGTCGCGCACAAACTCGGGCGTCACCACCTTCGGGATGCAGGCGCCAAAGTTGTTGCCCGCCAGGCGCTGTTCACGCTCGGGGCTGCCCAGGTACTGCTGTGTCCACTCACGCTGCTGGTTCTCGCGCAGGGCCACGTATTCCATCTCGGGCGTGATGATGCCGCGGCGCGCATAGTGCATCTGGCTCACATTGGCACCCGCCTTGGCACGGCGCGGTGTGCGTTGCAGACCGGCGGCCTGGGCCCGCAGGGCAGCCAGGGCCTCGGCTTCAGCGCCCTTGACGCCATCGTCCAGCGCCACACGGGCTCGGCCGTTGTAGCTTTCAGTGTCCCCGCGCGCTTCGACCCAGCCCTGGCGCAGCGCGGACAGACCACGGCGCACGTCGATCTCGGCCTGCGGGTCGGTGTAGGGGCCCGAGGTGTCGTACACCTGCACCTGCTCGCCATTGCTCTGCGTGATCTCACGCATGGGCACACGCACATCGGGTCGCGAGCCGGGCACATAAATCTTGCGTGAAGCCGGCAAGGGCTCGCGCGTGAGGGTGATGAACTGGGTGAGTTTGTCGGGCGCGTTCATGAAGACTCTCCTTGAAACAAAAGTTTTTGCTCCGAAGGAGGTTCACAGAACGCGAACCTGGGGACGGCACGAGGCCAGCAAGCGGGACAGACGCGACAGGACACGCGAACGCGGACTGCAGGTCAGGCTCTTCTTACGCCGGCATTAACCGGATCAAGTTCGCGGGTTCGGATCACCATCTCAGCATGTCAAGCATGCACCCCGGGCAGGAGGGACTGTAGCGCAGCCCGACCGCACCGAGACATGACCCAGGTCAATTTTCAGGATTCCGTATGCTCAGCCTCGCGGCAGCACGGCCACCCCGGCGACGGCCTGTCGGTACACGGCCTCCATGCCCTCGACGCTGTCCACATTGATCTGCAGATCCTTGAGCAGACCGTCGTGCAGGCCAAAGACCCAGCCATGCAACTTGACCTTCTGGCCACGGCCCCAGGCGTCGAGCAGCACCGTGCTCTGCGCCACATTAACCACCTGTTCGATGGCATTGAGTTCCACCAGGGCGTCGTGCCGGTGCCGTTCGGGCAGGCTGTCGAGCAGCGCACGGTGGCGGTCACGCACGTCCTGGATGTGGCGCAGCCAGTTGTCGGCCAGGCCGATGCGTGCGCCTTCGAGCGCGGCCTGCACACCGGAGCAGCCGTAATGGCCCACGACCATGATGTGCTCGACCTTGAGCCGTTCCACGGCGAACTGCACGGTGGACAGGGCGTTGAGGTCCGAATGCACCACGACGTTGGCCACGTTGCGGTGCACGAAAACCTCGCCGGGATCCAGGCCTGTGATCTGGTTGGCCGGCACACGGCTGTCGGAGCAGCCGATCCACATGTACTTGGGTTGCTGCTGCGCGCGCAGGCTGCTGAAAAAGCCGGGGCGCTCGCGCTCCATCTGTGCGGCCCAGGCGCGGTTGTGGGCGAAGAGGTCTTCAGGCGTTTTGATCATGGGCGTATTTTCACTTAGCCGGCCTACCCCACAAATTTGCACGGAAATGACCCGCAGTTCCGCCGGCTAGGGGCCCGGTGCTGCAGCCACAGATCTGGGGGCGACAGTCATGGCCGCCTGCAAGCGGTTTTCCAGTTGCAGGCGAGTCGTGAGCTGGTAAAGCGCGAGCAGGTTCTGCTCCATCTCCGCCTGCTCGTCCGGCCTCAGCCCGGACGAGGCGGCAACCCGGCGACTCAAGTCATGCGAGATCCAGCCCCTTGCGGTGATCCAGTGCAGCACACGCCCCTGAGCAACCAGTGCAGCGCGTTCGCCAGAGCGTGTCTGGTCCTGGTAGGAACGGCCTAGACCACTGTACCCCGTCGTCCAGCCGGCGAGGTCCACCACCGTGGGCAGGATGTCCACCTGACTGCCGATTCGGTCATCAATCCCCGGCACCACACCCGGCCCCACGATCAGCAGTGGCACGTGGAAAAGGCTGGGCACGTGGCCAGGTTGATCGACAAACTCGCTGGTGTGATCCGCCGTCAACACGAAGAGGGTGTTTTCGAAATAAGGCGACTGGCGGGCTACGTCGATCAGTTCGCCCAATGCCCAGTCCGCATAGTGAATGGCGTTGAACGCTTTTTCCCTGTCGCCCATCGGCGGGAATTTTTCCCAGCGTGGCTCTGGAATCAGCCATGGCGTATGCGTGGTCGAGGTGAAAACAAAACCCAGAAAAGGCTGACGCATGGTCGCAAAACGCCGGTGCGCCTCCTGGAAGGTGTTGTGATCCCACGTCCCCCAGACGCCCTCGGGTTTGGGACGGGCATGCTGCTCAGGTATGTCCTGGTTGCCCAGGTAAGTCGCAAAACCGGCACGCCGCGCGATGCTGTCAAAACGCAAGGACCGCCGGTCACTGCTTTGCAGGAAGATGGTCTCGTAGCCTTGCCCTTGAGCCAACTCTCCCAACATGTCCACATGATTCTGTTCCATGCCCTTGCCCAGCAACGGCATGCCTGGCAGCGGAGGCAGGCTGGCGAGAATGGCTGCAGCCCCTTCGATGGAGCGCTGACCGTTGGCGTAAAAGCGGCTGTACAGTCGCCCCTGCCGAGCCAGTTGATCGAAACGTGGGGTCAGCCCCAGCAGCGGCAAACCCATACTCCTGCGGTAGGTGTCGATATGCGCACTGCTCCAACCCTCGAGCATGAGCACAACAACGTTGGGCGGACGGGCCACAGACGCATGACGAACCTTCCGGTACAAGATCGGCTCATCCGCGGCATCCGATGTGGCAACACGCCCGAGATAACGCTGTACGCGCTCCCTGGCCACTTCCATGGGCATGAATGCACGCGGCGTGGGGATCGGCTCAAAAGCTCCCCGCGAAATGGTGAAAGCACCATTGAGCAC
>CAUPRZ010000162.1:0-5907 GCA_963513855.1 uncultured Hylemonella sp. | reverse complement strand
GGCAGGCGCAGACCCTGCTGGCGCAGGCGGCCCAGGTGGCCGCAGACGGCCTTGAGCACCCAGCGGCCGACTTCGGTGATGAGTTCGCTTTCCTCGGCGATGGGAATGAAGTTGCCCGGGGCCATGAGGCCGTGTTCGGGATGCTGCCAGCGCACCAGGGCCTCGGCACCCACCACGCTGCCCTGGGCGTTGACCTGGGGCTGCAGGTAGAGGCGCAGCTCGTCGGCGGCCAGGCCGCGGCGCAGGTCGCGTTCGATCATGAAACGGCGGCTGATGAGCTGTTCCATCGAGACGTCGAAGAAGGCGGTCTGGCGTGCACCACCGTCCTTGGCGCGGTGCAGGGCGGTGTCGGCGCGGCGTAGCACTTCGCCCGGGCTGTCGTCCTCGCCCTGGGGCAGCAGGGTGATGCCGATGCAGCAGCTGATGGTGATGGCCTCGGTCTGGTCCAGGCGGAAGGGCGCGTCGAACTGCTGGTGCAGGGCCTGGGCCAGGCGCAGGGCCTGGGTGCTGGAGCCCGCGCTGTCGGTGCCGCTGCCGGTGTGCAGCAGGACGGCAAATTCGTCCGCACTCAGATGGGCCAGGCGGTCGTCCACGTGCAGCAGGCTGGCCAGGCGCTCGCTGACCTGTTTGAGCAGCTGGTCGCCGGCGGTGTGGCCCAGGGCGTCGTTGACGGTCTGGAAGCGGTCCAGGTTGAGCAGCAGCAGCGCGCAGTGTTCGCCGGTGCGGGTGTGGGCCTGCAACGCGTCCTGGATGTCGGCCAGCGCGCGGTGGCGGTTGGGCAGGCCGGTCAGTGGGTTGAACCAGGCCAGATGGTGGGCCTTGTCTTCGGCGTCCTTCTGCGCGGTCACGTCCAGCTGCACGGCCAGGTAGTGGGTGATCTGGCCTTGGACGTCGCGCACCGGCGCCACGTTCATGCTCTGCACGTACTCTCGTCCGTTTTTGGCGCGGTTGATCATCTCGCCGTGCCAGGGGTGGCCCGCACTCAGCGTGAACCACAGGGAGGCGTAGACCTCAGGCGGCGTGCGTTCCGAGCGCAGCAGGCGTGGGTTCTGGCCCAGCACCTCGGCGCGGGTGTAGCCGCTGCTGAGTTCGAAGGCGTGGTTGACGTACTCGATGTGCGCTTCCAGGTCGGTGATGATGACGCTGGCCGGGCTCTGCTCGATGGCCTGCGAGAGGCGCAGCAGCTGGGCCTGGTCCTTCTTGCGCTGCGTGATGTCACGCGTGACGCCCATCAGGCGCGTGATGCGGCCGCTGTCCTCATCTATCAGCAGGGTGCTCACGCCTTCCACCTGCACCCGACTGCCGTCCTTGCGCAGATTGGTGGTTTCGACGACGGTGGTGCGCTGCGATTCGTCGCCAGCGGCCAGGGCTTCGCAGCGCGCCCGGATGCGGTCGAGAGCGACCGCAGCGACCTCAGGCGGCATCATGTTGGCAAAGGTCAGGCCATGCACTTCAGCCGGTGTGTAGCCGAACATCCGCTCCACGGAAGGGCTGGCATAGAGATAACGACCCTGCTCCAGGTCGTAGAGCCAGACCACGTCGCTGCTGTTCTCGGCCAGCAGGCGGTACTGGGCTTCGCTTTCACTGAGCGTCTTCTCGACCCGGCGCAGCTCCTCGAGATCGCGCAAGGAGCGCTGGCGGCGCTGCCGCTCGTCGTGCAGGTAGAGCGCCCCGCCCAGGGCCAGCAGGGCCAGGACACCGGCCAGCACCATCCAGAGGCTGCGCACCAGGGCGTTCTCCAGCAGCTCGGCGCGGTCCTGCTTGGCGATCAGCCACCACTCCGTGTCGCCGATGCGCTGCACCACGGCATAGGAGGGTACGTTGCGGTAGTCCACCCCTTCGATCAGCGCGCCGGCATGCACTTCGCCGCGCAGGGCGCGCGCTGTCAGCTGGGGGCCGTTGATGGGCAGACTCTTGCGCAGCGCGGCCTCGCGTTCGTGCCGCAGATCGCTGAGGAAAAGCACGCGGTCCTTCTCTTGGCGGAAGAGGAAGGTCTCGGCGCTTTTTTGCGGCAGCGGCCAGTCGGTCAGGGCCGGGTGCAGGTAGTCGGGTGGGTCCACGTGCAGCACCAGTGCCGCCGGGTAGGGTGTGTCGGCCGCCAGCGGGGCCACGAAGGCCAGGCGCAGGCGGCCCTGCTCATCGCGCCAGGGGCCGGCGCGGCGTGGCTCGCCCAGAGTCAGGGCACGCAGCACCTCCAGGTGCAGGGCGGGTTCGGTCAGGGGCGCGTCCTCGATGCGGCCGAGCATGCGCTCGGGGTCGTTGCTGTCGAAGACGCGGCGGCCCTGCGCATCGACGATTTCCATGTGCGGAAAAACCGCGCGTGAATCCTTGACGAAGGTGCCAAGGAACTGCTGCAGGCGCAGGGCCGTGGCGGGCTCGCCGCGGTCGCGCCAGAGCAGCCACTGCTGGCGCAGGTAGACCGCGCGCTGGGCCCAGGAGGCGTCGGTGAGGCGCTCCTGGTGCCAGGTCCAGAGTTCACGCGACTTCGATTCGGAAATGGCCAGCAACTGCGCGTAGGCGCGCTCCTTCTCCTCGCGCAGGCTGTTCCAGACCGCCAGCACGATCAGCACCGTCACGGCCGCAGCCAGCAGGGCGAAGATGGCCAGCGGGCGCTGCCTAAGGGTGGCGTCGGGGTCGTGCGCCTCGGTGGCAGCCGACTGCCGACGCAGCAGGTAATAGAGCAGGGCCGAGGTGACGGCGACGAAGACCCAGCCCTTGATGGTGCTGACCAGCAGGATCACCCCGGGGTCCTTGAACAGCCAGTCCACCACCCGGTCCGACAGCAGGATCCACAGCGCCGCGAAGCAGGCGTAGACCAGCACCACCGTGAGGGAGCGGCGCGAGCTGAGAGACCGGGACGGGGCGCTGGAGGTTTCGCTCATGCAGCTCAGAGCGTGAAGATCTTGCCCGGGTTCATGATGTTCTGCGGATCGAGCGCGCGCTTGATGGTGCGCATCATGTCCACGGCACCGCTGCCCGCCTCATCGACCAGGAAACCCATCTTGTGCAGGCCCACACCGTGTTCGCCGGTGCAGGTGCCGCCCAGTTTGAGAGCGCGCTGCACCAGCTGGTGGTTGAGCTGTTCGGCCGTGGCCCGTTCGGCCGCGCTGTCGGGGTCGATCAGGTAGCCCATGTGGAAGTTGCCGTCACCCACGTGGCCGACCATGAAGTAGGGGATGCCGCTGGCCTCCACCTCGGCCACGCTCTCGACCACGGCCGTGGCCAGCTGCGAGATGGGTACGCAGGCGTCGGTGGTGATGGCGCGGCAGCCCGGGCGCGACTGCAGGCCGGCGAAATAGGCCATGTGGCGCGCGTTCCACAGGCGGGTGCGTTCCTCGGGTGTGCTGGCCCACTCAAAGGCCTGGCCGCCGAATTCGGTGGCAATCTCCTGCACGGTCTCGGCCTGTTCCTGCACGCCGGCGGGGGAGCCGTGGAACTCCATGAGCAGCATGGCTTCTTCGCGCAGGCTGAGCTTGGAGTGGGCGTTGACGGCACGCACGGTGTTGGCGTCGATCAGTTCCACGCGCGCGATCGGGACGCCCATCTGGATGATCTGGATGGTGGTGCGCACCGCCGCCTCGATGCTGGGGAAGGAGCAGATGGCGGCCGAGATGGCCTCGGGCAATGGGTAGAGCTTGAGCGTGACCTCGGTGATCACGCCCAGCGTGCCTTCGCTGCCCACCATGAGGCGCGTGAGGTCGTAGCCGGCGGAAGACTTCTTGGCACGCGTGCCGGTGCGGATGACCTCGCCGCTGGCGGTGACCACTTCCAGCGCCAGCACATTCTCGCGCATGGTGCCGTAACGTACGGCGTTGGTGCCGGAGGCGCGGGTGGCGCACATGCCGCCGATGCTGGCATCGGCGCCCGGGTCGATGGGGAAAAACAGGCCGGTGCTCTTGACCTCGTCGTTGAGCTGCTTGCGCGTGACGCCGGGCTGCACGGTGACCGTCAGGTCCTCGGCGTTGACGGCCAGCACCTTGTTCATGCGGCTGACGTCGACGCTGATGCCGCCCTGGACGGCCAGCAGATGGCCTTCGAGGGAGGAGCCCACGCCGAAGGGGATCACGGGCACGCTGTGTGCGCTGGCGAGCTGCACCGCGGCGGCCACATCGGCCGTGTTCTCGGCAAAAACCACAGCCGAGGGCGGGGGCACGGTGGTGTAGGCCGATTCGTCGCGGCCATGTTGCTCGCGCACCGCCAGGGCGGTGGAGCAGCGATCACCGAAGCGGGCCTTGAGGGCGTCGATCAGGGCCGGCGGCACCGTGCGCTGGTGGACTTCGGGCTGCAGATGGGCGCTGGCGGCGGGTGCGTTCATGGTGCTCTCCGGGCCGTGCGACCATGCGCACGACAGGGTGGGGAATAATGTCTCGACATTGTGCGCCCGGAAGTCTTCCAGGCGCTGTTTACGACATTCTCTTCCAAGGCCGACCAGATGGGAAATCGCCTGACGCAGATCGCCACCCGTACGGGGGACCAGGGCACGACGGGTCTGGGTGACAACACCCGGGTCTCCAAGCACCACCTGCGCGTGCAGGCCATGGGGGATGTGGACGAGCTCAACTCCCATATCGGCCTGCTGCTTTGCGAGGAATTGCCGACCGAGGTGCGCGAGCTGCTGGTGGAGATCCAGCACCAGCTCTTTAACCTCGGGGGTGAACTGTCCATCCCCGGCTACGAACTGCTCAAGCCCGAGGCTGTGCTGGCCCTGGACCAGGCCCTGGCTACCCACAACGAACAACTGCCGCGCCTGCAGGAGTTCATCTTGCCCGCAGGTTCGCGCGCCGCCGCCCAGGCCCACGTCTGCCGCACCGTGGCGCGCCGCGCCGAGCGTGTGCTGGTGGCCCTGGGCCAGGAAGAGGCCATCCGCGAGGCGCCGCGCCAGTACCTCAACCGCCTGAGTGACTTGATGTTTGTGTTGGCGCGGGTGCTCAACCGCATGAATGGCGGTGACGATGTCTACTGGAAAAGCGAACGGATGCAGGGCGAAGCCGCGGACTGAGCGGCTCCTGGTCCTGGTGGTGGGCCTGCTGCTTGCCGCGCCCGTCCTGGCCGCCACGGCACGCTACAGTTGCGAGGCGGTCTACCTGCCGGCGCGCAGCACCTGGGTGCGCCAGGTGGAAATCGACTATGACGATCGCCGGGTCCGTGCCCTGCGCATCGACGGGGTGGCGGTCTACGGCTTTGCCGTTGAGGGCACCGTGATCCGCACGGCGCTGGACAACGAACGGATTGTCCTGGACACCGCGAGTTTGTCCTGGTTAAGCGATTTCCGTGGTCTGGCCCAGGGGCAAGGGCGTTGCGAGCGGGAATAGGGCAGCCATTCCCCAGCCCGCTTACTACTTCATCTCACCCCACTGCTCAGGCAGCACCCGGGCCACCACGGTCCAGTGGGTACGCTCGGGGCGCATCACCACTGCCTCACCTTCGGCCAGGTGCGGTGCACCGGCCACCGCACGAAAGGGGATACCGTGGCCGAACAGCCAGCGGTTGTTGCCGGGCGCCACGGGTGTGGCCAGCAGTTGCTTGAGACCGGGGTAGTCACCTGCCTCCTGCAGCCGCAATTCGTTGCGGGGGGTGGCGCGGCCCAGGGCCTGCACCGCCGTGTCCATGGTGCGGCACATGGGGCTGGCGTAAATCTCGCCCAGCGCCAGACGCAGGCGGCGGATCTGCGCACCGATCGCACGGGCCTGGGCCTGGCCGGCCGGCGTTAGCAGGCGCTGGTTGGCGCAGTCGTCCAAAGCGCGGCTGCCCGCATCGTTGCGCGAGAAATCAGTGGCGGTGTGGCGGAAGTAGATGACGTAACCGCCGCTGCGCAAGGCCTGAGCCAGCGCTGGCGGGGCCAGCTGCGCCTCGCCCTGTGGGGCGGAGGATGCTTGGGTGGGCTGGGTTTGCGCTGCTACGGCGCAG
>CAUPRZ010000161.1:0-5936 GCA_963513855.1 uncultured Hylemonella sp. | reverse complement strand
GGAGACCGGGCGCATCACCATCGCACGCGCTGCGCGGCGGGCGGAGTTCCCGGCCCGCTTCCAGTTGGTGGCGGCCATGAACCCATGCCCCTGCGGCCATCTGGGTTCCAGCCGGCAGGCCTGCCGCTGCACACCTGATCAGGTGGCACGCTACCAGGGCCGGCTCTCCGGTCCCCTGCTGGACCGCATCGATCTGCATGTGCCGGTGGGCGCTCTTCCCGCAGGCGAGTTGCTGCAGGCCACTGCCGGAGAGTCTTCTGCCTCCGTACGAACCCGCTGCATCGCCGCCCGCGACCGTGCCCTGTCACGCCAGGGCAAAGCCAACCACGCCCTGGGCGCGCAGGACATCGACCGCCATACCCAGGCCGAGGAAGCGGCCCTGCGTTTTCTGGACACGGCAGCGGCACGCCTGGGCTGGTCGGCCCGCGGCCTGCACCGCAGCCTGAAAGTGGCGCGCACGATTGCCGATCTGGCCGCGGCTCCCCGCATCTCGCTGGAGCACATGGCCGAGGCCCTGCAATACCGGCAGATCAGCCCGCTTCGGCCTGCATGAGCGCCTGGCGTCGGCGCAGGGCGAACGAGAAATACAGGCCCGCAGCCACCAGCACGCCGCTGCCCAGGGCGATGACCGCCGTCGAGCCCAGCACCTCGACCAGGGCCGCGGCCAGCAGTACGCCGATGGACTGTCCCATGAACAGGGCCGAGGCAAACAGCGAGACCGCCGTGCCGCGCGCGGCCGGCGCCATCTGCGTGGCATTGGTCTGCATGGTGTTGTGGAACATGAAAAAACCGAAACCCGCCAGCAGGCTGGCCGGCACGCTGGGCCACCACACGGGCGAGAAGGCGATCACCAGTGAACTCAGGCCCAGAACCACAACCCCGGCACGCGCCAGACCGTGTTCACCCAGACGGGGGATCAGGAAACGCGCCAGCGCCATATAGACCATGCCGCCCAGGCCGAAAAGCGCCGCGATGGCACCGGCCGCCGCGAGCGACAGGCCCAGCTCGTGGTGCATATGCGAGGCCCAGATGGCCAGCACACCAAAACCCGATGCGCCTTCGATCAGCGCCACGATCAGCACGACACGGGACCAGCGGCCCGTCACGATCTGCAAGGCCTGCTGCACAAAACCGGGCCGCAGCTCGGGCTCGGGCTTGTGCGTGACCGGTACCGCCTCGCGGCGCTGGCGCCGGCCGTCGAACCAGAGCAGCAGGCCCACCACACCAAAGAGCAGGGTCATGAAGGCAAAGGCCCAGCGCCAACCCAGGGTGTCGGTGAACAGGCCGCCCATCAGCTGCCCGCCCGTGATGCCCAGCGTGGTGCCCAGACCCACACGCGCCAGTGTTTCCTGGCGCTGCTCGTAGGACACGGCATCGCCGATCCAGGCCAGCGAGAGCGGGATGATGGCGGCCGCCCCCAGGGCCACCAGCACCCGCGCCAGCACCAGCATGTCCAGGCTGGCGGCAAACACCGCCAGCAGGCTGCCCGCGCAACACCCCAGGGTGCCCCAGGTCACGACACGAAACTTGCCCAGCCGGTCGCCCAAGGGGCCGTAGAACAACTGGCACAGGCCGTAGACCACGGCAAAAACAGAGATCACCTGCGCCGCTTCGGCCAGGCTGACCGAAAACTCGCGCGACAGTTCGGGCAACATGGCGTCGCACAGACGCTGCACCGCCATGCTCGCAAAGGTGGCGAAAGACAGCAACAGGACGGAACGGTGCGTGGAAGCGGAAAGCGTGGCGGAACCAGAGGACATGGGAGATAGGTGATCTGTGCAGCAGCAGCCGATGCGGACACTGTGCGTTATGTGCACTGAATCATAATCGTCGCCATGCCCACGCGCTCAGGCCAGGACTCTTCCCTCGTCGGCTGGCTCTCCCTCACCCAGCTCATCAGCGGGGGCAGCGTGGTTTATCTGTTCGCGCTGCTGCTCGAACCGGTTGAGCGCGAACTGGGCTTGAACCGCGCCCAGTCCTCGCTGGCCTTCAGCCTGGCCCTGTTGGTCGAAGGCCTGCTGGCCTGGCCCGTGGGCCGGCTCATCGACCGCGGCTACGAGCGCCTGGTGATGACAACCGGCTCTCTGGTGTTGGCCACCGCCCTGCTGCTGCACAGCCAGGTGCACAGCCTCTTCGGTTTTTATGGCGTCTGGTTGCTGCTGGGCGTGGGCCTGGCCGGCACGCTGTATCCGCCCGCCTTTGCCGTTGTCATCCGCCGTTACCCAAACGACTTCCGCCGTGCCATCATCGTCATCACCTTCCTCGGCGGACTGGCCAGCACGGTCTTCATTCCCTTAAGCGCCTGGCTGATTTCATTGCTGGGCTGGCGCCAGGCCCTGTGGCCCCTGGCCGCCCTGCACCTGCTGGTGTGCGCACCGATCCACGCCTGGGTGCTGCGCGACGCACCACGACCGCAAGAAACCGACCCGCAGGCAGCGCCCCCGCCGCCCCTGCGCCGGCATCTGCTGAGTGCGCCCTATCTGCTCGTCGGCCTTTTTATCGTGCTGCTCATGGGTGTGACGGCCGCCCTGCCCCCGCACATGGTCAGTCTGCTGCGCAGCTACGGCCTGGCGGAAACATGGGTCATCGCCGTGCCCGCTGCCGTGGGCCTGTTGCAGGTCGGTGGCCGGGCCCTCCTGTTTTTCTTTGAGCGCCATCTGGACCTGCACCAGGTGAACCGGCTCATCCCCTGCCTGATTCCGCTGGGCCTGCTGGTTCTGCTGCTGGCACCGCTGGCCGGCGCCTTGCAGATCACGCTGGTACTGGTTTTTGTGGCCGTTTACGGCATGGGCAATGGCATGCTCACCATCGTCAAGGGCACGGCCGTGGCCGAGTATGTGGACCGGGCCCAGGCCGCCAGCCTCAACGGCGCCCTGGGCCTGCCCATGGCCCTGGCGCGTGCGGCCATGCCGTGGCTGCTGGGCCTGATGTGGACACCTGATGGCACCTACACCAGCGGCCTGGTCTTGCTGCTGGGCCTGAGTCTGCTGGGCCTGCTGGCCCTGACGCTGGCCCAGCGCCTGGCACGCCCTTAGCCCTTGCCGGCCGGCAGCGGCTGCAGGGTGTTGCCGTCGTAGTGCACGCGCTCACCCACGGTCAGCGGGCGATCGAGCTCGAAGCTGCGACGGCTGCCATCGTCCATGCGCAACTCGATCTGATACGCCACGACCTTTTTCATCTTCTTCTCGATCTGGTTGCCGGCGATGCCGCCGCCGATGGCACCGATGATCCTCGCCGCATCACGACCCGAGCCGTGGCCCACCTGGTTGCCGACGATGGCGCCCAGCACGCCACCGGCGATCGCGCCGGTTCCGCTGGTAGGCACTTCGCGTTCGACAGGCGTGACCGCCGACACGGTGGCGCAGTCCCCACAGACTGGTGCAGGCGCCGGGAGGGGCGCAGCCACCACAGGGGCAGGCCGGGTTTCGGCCGGAGCTTGCACCTTCTTGACCGGGGCTGGCCGCGGCTTCGCGGGGGCTGCGGGTGCAGCAACGGGTTTCTCTGCCACCGGCGCGGGTGCAGCAGGTGCTGCGGCGACCGTCTCAGCAGGGGCCGCGCTGAGAACGGGCAAGGGCTCCGTCTTCTCTTGCACGGTGGAATAGAGGGCACCCCCCAGCCCGACGACGGCCACACCCAGCACGCCGACGGCGGCCCACAGGCCCTTGGTGCTGGCGACCACGGCGCCGGTGCTTGTCACTTCACTCATCTGGATTTCCTCGCTCGGTTGGCGTTCAACAGACCGGCAACAGGGTGTCGCCGGTCTCTCTTCAACGCGACAGACGAGGAATGGTAGACAGCGCGCTTGTGCGCGCCGACGTCTCAGGTGTAAAACTGCGTAAAGCGAGTGAGCGGGTACCTGCTCAGAGGTTGGGGGCCAGCAGGCGCTGCAGCTGCTGCTCGCTCATGCCACGTCGACGCGCGAGGTCGTGCAGCTGGTCGTCACCGATGCGCCCTACGTTGAAGTAGGTGCTCTGCGGATGCGCGAGGTAGAAGCCGCTGACGCTGGCCGCCGGTGTCATGGCCAGGCTCTCGGTGATGCCCATGCCGATCTCTTCGCACTGCAGCAGCTCGAACATCTCTTTTTTCACGCTGTGATCCGGGCAGGCCGGGTAACCCGGTGCCGGGCGGATGCCCTGGTATTTCTCGGCAATCATGTCCTCGTTGCTAAGCTGCTCGTTGGTCACGTAGCCCCAGAGGTCGGTGCGCACGCGATGATGCAGGCACTCGGCAAAGGCCTCGGCCAGACGGTCGGCCAGGGCCTTGAGCATGATGGCGGAGTAGTCGTCATGGTCGTCCATGAAGTACTTCTCCTTCTTCTCCACGCCGATACCGGCCGTGACCGCGAACATGCCCACGTAATCGGACGCCGTGCCCTTGGGTGCCACAAAGTCGGCCAGGCAGCGGCTGGGGCGCATCACGCCGTCGATCATCTGCTTCTCGGTCTGCTGGCGCAGGCCATACCAGGTCATGGCCACGTTGTGGCGGCTCTCGTCGGTATACAGCTCAATATCGTCGCCCACGCTGTTGGCCGGGTACAGGCCCAACACAGCATTGGCCGTGAGCCAGCGGCCTTCAATGAGGCGCTGCAGCATGCGCTTGCCGTCGGAGAAGACCCGCTGCGCCTCCGTGCCCACGACCTCGTCCTTGAGGATGGCGGGGAAGGGGCCGGCCAGGTCCCAGGTCTGGAAGAAGGGGCCCCAGTCGATGTATTTGGCCAATTCGGCCAGGTCGAAGTTCTTGAAGATGCGTCGCCCGATGAACTTCGGCGTCTTGGGTGCATATCCGTCCCAGCTGATGGGCGTCTTGTTCCCGCGTACTTTGTCCAGCGACCACAGGGGCGTCTGCTTCTTGTTGGCGTGCTGCAGACGCACCTTGTCGTAGTCGGCGTTCAGGTCAGCGATGTAGTTCGCGGCCTGCTCGCTCAGCAGGCCCTGGGCCACGCTCACGCTGCGCGAAGCGTCGGGCACATAGACCACGGGGCCTTCGTAGTGCGGCGCGATCTTCACCGCCGTGTGCACACGGCTGGTGGTGGCGCCGCCGATGAGCAGCGGGATCTTGCGGATGCGGAAGTGCTCGTCCTTCTGCATCTCGGCCGCCACGTACTGCATCTCTTCCAGGCTGGGGGTGATGAGCCCTGACAGGCCCACGATGTCCGCCCCCTCGACCTTGGCCATGGCCAGGATCTCGTGGCAGGGCACCATGACCCCCATATTGATGACCTCGAAGTTGTTGCACTGCAGGACCACGGTGACGATGTTCTTGCCGATGTCATGCACATCGCCTTTGACGGTGGCGATCACGATCTTGCCCTTGGCGCGCACATCCTGACCGGCCGCTTCCTGCTGGCGCTTTTCTTCCTCGATGTAGGGAATGAGATGGGCCACGGCCTGTTTCATCACACGGGCGCTCTTGACCACCTGGGGCAGGAACATCTTGCCGGCACCAAAGAGGTCGCCCACGATGTTCATGCCATCCATCAGCGGCCCTTCGATCACATGCAGCGGACGCCCGCCCTTGGCCAGGATGGCCTGGTAGGCCTCTTCGGTGTCCGTGGTGATGTGGTCGTTGATGCCGTGCACCATCGCGTGTGACAGGCGCTGCTCCACCGTGCCGCCGCGCCATTCGTTTTTCTTGCTGTCGTCCTTGGCCGCGCCCTTGGCGGTCTCGGCAATCTCCACCAGGCGTTCACCGGCATCGGGCCGGCGGTTCAGCACCACATCTTCCACGCGCTCGCGCAGGACGGGCTCCAGATCATCGTAGACACCCATCATGCCGGCGTTGACGATGCCCATGTCCATGCCGGCCTTGATGGCGTGGTACAGAAAAACCGTGTGGATGGCTTCACGCACCGGGTCGTTGCCGCGGAAGCTGAAAGACACATTGGACACGCCGCCGCTAACCTTGGCACCGGGCAGATGCTGCTTGATCCAGTGCGT
>CAUPRZ010000160.1:0-5936 GCA_963513855.1 uncultured Hylemonella sp. | reverse complement strand
CACGCATGGGGTCGGTGACCTGGAAGTAGAGGATGCCGTCGACCTGCAACTGCGTGTTGTCGCGTGTGATGCAGACCTGGCTGGGCACGTCCAGCGGGATTTCCTTCAGGCTGTGTTTGTAGGCGACCTTGTCGATGAAGGGGAAGATGAAGCTCAGGCCCGGGGTGAGCGAGCCGTGGTACTTGCCCAGGCGCTCGACGACCCAGGCATTCTGCTGCGGCACGACCTTGATCGCGCGGGTGATGAAGATGAAGGCGATGACAAGGATGATGATGGCAATTTCCATGACGGACTCCCCGGGGTTAGGTGGTGATTTTCTCGACGATGAGCTGGTTGCCGCGCACCTCGACGATGCGATGGGCGCCGGTGCTGCCGGCGGTGCTGCCGGCAGCAGGGATGGCGCTCCACTGCGCGCCGCGGTATTTGATGCTGGCGCTGCCCTCTGGTCCCCAGGCCTCGATGTGCACGGTCTCGCCCACGTCCAGGTTGACGTCACGGTTGCTGCCGGGCGCTGCGGAGGATGCGCTGCGACGGCGCCATACATGCCAGGCCAGCACCGCACCACCGCCGATGAAGGCGGCTGCCACGACCTGCCCCGTGCTCGCCAGCCCTGCATGGGCGGCCAGCGCACCCGCGGCCAGGCCCAGGGCCAGCATGAGCAGGTAGAAGGTGCCGGTCACCAGCTCGGCTGCCACCAGGATGCCGGCGGCCAGCCACCAGAGGGTTGTGTCTGCCAGGTGTCTTCCTTTTGACTATGGAGCGTTGTGATCCAATTGCGACATTTTGCGGCAAATCCCATGACGGTTTGAGGTCGACAGGAGATTAATCCTTACACTTCGCGCTCGTTTTTCTTTTTCCTGCCCGGGGCCTGGTCCATGAAATTTCGTTTTCCCATCGTCATCATCGACGAAGACTTCCGTTCCGAGAACACCTCGGGCCTGGGCATCCGGGCCATGGCCCAGGCCATCGAGGCGGAGGGGTTTGAAGTCCTGGGGGTGACCAGCTACGGGGACCTGTCGCAATTCGCCCAGCAGCAGTCGCGCGCCAGCGCCTTCATCCTCTCCATCGACGACGAGGAGTTCACGCCCGGCCCCGACCTGGACCCCGCCGTGCTGAACCTGCGCACCTTCATCCAGGAAGTGCGCCGCAAGAACGCGGATGTGCCGATCTACATCTACGGCGAGACCAAGACCAGCCACCACCTGCCCAATGACATCCTGCGCGAGCTGCATGGTTTCATCCACATGTTCGAGGACACGCCCGAGTTCGTGGCGCGCCACATCATCCGCGAGGCCAAGAGTTATCTTGAAGGCGTGCAGCCGCCGTTTTTCAAGGCCCTGCTGGACTATGCCGAAGACGGCTCCTACTCCTGGCACTGCCCGGGCCATTCGGGCGGTGTGGCCTTCCTGAAGAGCCCGGTGGGCCAGATGTACCACCAGTTCTATGGCGAAAACATGCTGCGGGCCGACGTCTGCAACGCGGTGGAAGAACTGGGCCAGCTGCTGGACCACAACGGCGCCATCGGCGAGAGCGAGCGCAACGCCGCGCGCATCTTCAACGCCGATCACTGCTACTTTGTGACCAACGGTACCAGCACCTCGAACAAGATCGTCTGGCACCACGCCGTGGCCCCGGGTGACGTGGTGGTGGTGGACCGCAACTGCCACAAGTCCATCCTGCACGCCATCATCATGACGGGGGCCATTCCGGTCTTCCTCAAGCCCACACGCAACCACTTCGGCATCATCGGCCCGATCCCGCAGAGCGAGTTCGAACCCGCCACCATCCAGGCCAAGATCAAGGCCAACCCCCTGCTCAAGGGCGTGGATGCCAAGGCGGTCAAGCCCCGTGTGCTGACGCTGACGCAGTCTACCTACGACGGCGTGCTCTACAACACCGAGACCATCAAGGGCCTGCTCGACGGTTATGTCGACAACCTGCACTTCGACGAGGCCTGGCTGCCGCACGCGGCCTTCCATCCCTTCTATGGCCGTTACCACGCCATGGGCAAGAAACGCGCGCGGCCCAAGAACTCCATGGTCTACGCCACCCAGTCCATCCACAAGCTGCTGGCCGGCATCAGCCAGGCCAGCCACGTGCTGGTGCAGGACTCGGAGAACACCAAGCTGGACCATCACCTCTTCAACGAGGCCTACCTGATGCACACCAGCACCAGCCCGCAGTACAGCATCATCGCCAGCTGCGACGTGGCCGCCGCCATGATGGAGCCGCCTGGCGGCACTGCACTGGTGGAGGAGAGCATCGCCGAGTCGCTCAACTTCCGCCGCGCCATGCGCAAGGTGGACGAGGAATACGGCAAGGACTGGTGGTTCAAGGTCTGGGGCCCGGAGAAGCTGGCCGAGGACGGCATCGGGGCCGCCGAGGACTGGATCATCCGCAGCGACGGCCGCAGCAAAAACAGCAAGTGGCACGGTTTCGGCCAGCTGGCCGACGGCTTCAATATGCTGGACCCGATCAAGGCCACCATCGTCACGCCCGGCCTGAACCTGGACGGCAAGTTCGACAAGACCGGCATTCCGGCCTCCATCGTGACCAAGTTCCTGGCCGAGCATGGTGTGGTGGTGGAGAAGACCGGCCTGTACAGCTTCTTCATCATGTTCACCATCGGCATCACCAAGGGCCGCTGGAACACGCTGCTGACCGCGCTGCAGCAGTTCAAGGACGATTACGACCGCAACCAGCCTATGTGGCGCATCCTGCCTGAGTTCTGCAAGAAGCAGCCGAAATACGAACGCATGGGCCTGCGCGACCTGTGCCAGTACATCCACGAGATGTACGCCAAGTACGACATCGCCCGCCTGACGACCGAGATGTACCTGAGCGACCTGACGCCGGCCATGAACCCCAGCGAGGCTTATTCCCACATTGCGCATCGCAAGACCGAGCGCGTGGAGATTGACCAGCTGGAAGGCCGCATCACCGTGGGCCTGGTCACGCCCTATCCGCCGGGCATCCCGCTGCTGATCCCGGGCGAAGTCTTCAACAAGAAGATCGTGGACTACCTCAAGTTCGCGCGCGAGTTCAATGGCCAGTGCCCGGGTTTCGAGACCGACATCCACGGCCTGGTGGAAGAGACCGGGGCAGACGGCAAGAAGCATTACTACGCGGATTGTGTGCGGGCCTGACGCTGGCCTTCTCGGAACGCCAAAGAAAACGCCCCGCACTGCGGGGCGTTTTTCATGGTGGTGTGTCCCGTTTATTCGGTGATGGCCACGGCGGTCTGGCTGAAGCCGCCATCCACATAGGTGATCTCGGCACTCACGCCGCCGGCCAGGTCGCTCAGCAGGAAGGCCGCCACATTGCCCACGTCCTCGATGGTCACGTTGCGACGGATCGGCGAGGCGGCTGCCACCACGCCCAGCAGCTTGGAGAAATCCTTGATGCCGCTGGCGGCCAGGGTCTTGATGGGGCCGGCGGAAATGCCGTTGGCGCGCATGCTACGGCCGTCGGGCAGCTTGCCCACGGCTTCGGCCAGATAGCGCACCGAGGCTTCCAGGCTGGCCTTGGCCAGGCCCATGGTGTTGTAGTTGGGGATGGCACGCAGGGAGCCGAGGTAGCTCAGGGTCAGCAGGGCCGACTTGTCGTTCAGATAGGGCAGGGCCGCCTTGGCCATGGCCGGGAAGCTGTAGGCGCTGATGTCATGGGCGATGCGGAAGCCCTCGCGTGTCAGGCCTTCGAGGAAGTTGCCGGCGATGGCTTCACGCGGGGCGAAACCGATGCTGTGCACAAAACCGTCGAAGGTGGGCCAGTGGGCCGACAGGTCCTTGAAGAGCTGCTCGATCTGGGCGTCGTCACCGACGTCGCAGTCGAACACCAGCTTGGAGCCGAAGTCGGCGGCGAACTCGGTGATACGGTCCTTGAAACGCTCACCCACGTAGCTGAAGGCCAGTTCGGCCCCCTGTGCGTGGCAGGCCTTGGCGATGCCGTAGGCGATGGAGCGGTTGCTCAGCACGCCGGTGATCAGAAATTTCTTGCCGGTCAGGAATCCCATGTGTGTCTCGTTTTGAAATTTACGTGCAGAATTGTCGCATGCGGATGCGCTGTTTACTGATCGGTCTGGGGATGCTCATTTCGGCGCTGCCCACCTGGGCGGCCCACGCCTATGCCCAGTTCGGCGATATCAAGTACGCGCCGGGTTTCACCCATTTCGATTACGTGAACCCGGATGCGCCCCGGGGCGGCGAGATCAGCCTGGTGCCACCCACGCGTCTGTCCAACTTCGACAAGTACAACCCCTACACCCTCAAGGGCAGCGCGCCACCAGCCCTCAACGGCCTGGTCTTCGAGTCCCTGCTGACCGGCACCCTGGACGAGCCGACCACGGCCTACGGCCTGCTGGCCCAGGACGTGACGGTGGCGCCGGACAAGCTGTCGGCGGTCTTCACCCTGAACCCCAAGGCGCGTTTTCACAATGGCGATCCGGTGCTGGCGGTCGACGTCAAGCACTCCTTCGACAAGCTGGTCTCCAAGGAGGCGGCGCCCCAGTTCCGAACCATCTTCGGCGAGATCCGGGGGGTGACAGTCCTCGGTGAACGTTCGGTGCGCTTCGATTTCAAGCGGGTCAATGCCGAACTGCCGCTGATCGCGGGCAGCCTGCCGGTCTTCAGCCGCAAGTGGGGGGAGGGCAAGCCGCTGGACCAGATCGTGACGGACATCCCCATCGGCACGGGCCCCTACAGGATCGGCAAGGTCAACTTTGGCAAGGACATCACGTACGAGCGTGATCCGGCTTACTGGGCCCAAGACCTGAACGTGCGCCGCGGCCTCTTCAACTTCGACCGCATCACCTACAAGATCTACAAGGACAACACGGCCCAGTTCGAAGCCTTCAAGGCGGGGGAGTTTGATTACATCCAGGCCTTCATCGCGCGTGAATGGGCACGGGCCTACCAGGGCAAACCCTTCGATCGGGGGATCCTGATCAAGAAGGAGCTGCAGCACGGCAATGCCGGCGACTTCCAGGGTTTCCTCTTTAATCTGCGGCGCGACAAGTTCAAGGATGTACGCGTGCGCCAGGCCATAGCCCTGGCCATGGATTACGAGTGGATGAACCGCCAGCTCTTCTACAACGCCTACACCCGGGTCCGCGGGTATTTTGTGGGCAGTGACTTTGAGGCCAAGGGCAAACCCACGGCCGAGGAACTGGCCGTGCTGGAGCCCCTGCGCCGCCAACTGCCGGCCGAGGTCTATACCGAGGACGTGCCGCTGCCGCCTTACACCAGCCTGGATCCGGCCTCGGGCCACACCCTGCGCGACAACCTGCGTCAGGCGCGTGACCTGCTGGCTGCGGCCGGCTGGACCTACCGGGACGGTGCCCTGCGCAACGCCAAGGGGGATGCCTTCACCATCGAGTTTCTCGACAACTCGGGTTCCATGGGACGGGTGGTCACGCCCTATGCACGCAATCTGGAGAAGCTGGGCATCCAGGTCAGCACCAAGGTGATCGACTTCGCCATCCTGCAGAAACGCATGGACGTGTTCGACTTCGAGATCATCAGCAACCGCATGATCGGCAGCGAAGCGCCTGGCACCGAGCTGCTGGAGCGTTTTGGTTCCAAGGCGGCAGACGTTGAGGGGTCCAGCAATGTCATCGGCGTCAAGAGCCCGGCGGTTGATGCCCTGCTGGATCAGGTGATCTCGGCCCAGACCCGTCCCCAGCTGGTGGCGCGCTTGCGCGCCCTGGACCGCGTCTTGCGCCATGGGCACTATGTGGTGCCGCACTGGTACAGCGGCGCGTTTCGTGTGGCCTGGCGTGCCGGGCGCTTCGAACAGCCGGCGGTGACACCACGTTATTACCAGCCCGAATCCTGGGTGACCTCGGTCTGGTGGGCCACGCCGGCCAATCTGGCAGGAAAGAAATAAGCCATGCCGGCCTACATCCTCAAGCGCCTGCTGCTCATGATCCCGACACTGTT
>CAUPRZ010000159.1:0-5939 GCA_963513855.1 uncultured Hylemonella sp. | reverse complement strand
TCCAGGCCCTGGGCCTGAAGCACCACGTTGGTAGACGCCCCACTCATACCGCACTCCCAATCACAAAAACCGAGGAACACCGCGGAACCGGCTTGGCCGGGCCGCTGGTGTTGCCCCCTGCAAGGGGGGTGGCGCAGCGACACGCAGTGCGCGCAGCCTGGGGGTGAGCATATTTATTCATAACGCAGCGCCTCCGCGGGATTCACGCGGCTGGCGCGCCAGCTGGGGTATAGGGTGGCCACAAAGGCCAGCACCAGGGAAATCACACCGATGGGCAGGATATCGCTGCTCTGCGGGTCGCTGGGCATACGGCTGATGAGGTAGATGTCCTTGGGCAGGAAGCTGGCCTGCAAGAGGCTTTCCAGCGCGGGCACGATGACGTCGATGTTGAAGGCGATCCCCAGGCCCAGCAGCAGGCCCACAAAGGTACCGATCACACCCACGGCCGCACCCTGCACGACAAAGATGCCCATGATGCTGCCCGGGCTGGCACCCAGGGTTCGCAGGATGGCAATATCGGCGCGTTTGTCGGTCACGGTCATCACCAGCGTGCTCACCAGGTTGAAAGCCGCCACGGCCACGATGAGCGTGAGGATGATGAACATCATGCGTTTTTCCAACTGCACGGCCGCGAACCAGTTGCGGTTCTGGCGCGTCCAGTCGCGGATCAACAGATCGCCACTGAGCGTGGCGGCCAGTTGCGCGCCGACCTCGCGCGCCTGGTGCAGATCCTTGAGCTTGAGGCGTATGCCCGTGGGGCCTTCGAGGCGGAAGATGCGCGCGGCATCGTCCACGTGCAGCATCACCAGGCCCGCGTCGTATTCGTAGTGGCCTGAGTCGAAGGTGCCGACCACCGTCATCTGTTTCATGCGCGGCACTACACCGGCCGGCGTGACCTGGCCGCTGGGGGCGACGAGCGTCACCTTGTCGCCCTGCTGCACCCCAAGCTGGCGCGCCAGGTCGCGCCCCAGCACGATGCCGAACTCGCCGGACACGAGCCGGTCCAGAGCCCCTCCACGCAGGGTGGCGGCCAGATCGGTCACCTCGCCTTCGAGCGCCGGGTCGATGCCGCGCACGATGGCGCCTTTCATGTCCTCGCCACGCGCCAGCAGGGCCTGGGTGCCGATGAAGGGCGCAGCGCCGATGACCTGCGGGTTGGCCTTCACTTCAGCCAGCGTTTTCGCCACGTCGGGCAGGGCCTGCCCATAGGGTGAAAAGATCTCGATGTGCGAGACCACGCCCAGCATGCGGTCACGCACTTCCTTCTGGAAGCCGTTCATCACGCTGAGCACGATGATGAGCGCGGCCACCCCCAGCGCAATGCCCAGCATGGACACGCCTGAAATGAAAGAGATGAAACCGTTGCGCCGGGTGGCGCGGCCGGCGCGGGTGTAGCGCCAGCCTAGAAGCAGTTCGTAGGGGATTTGCATGGGAATGATTCTTGGACTGGCGCTGATTATGAGTGAGCCGGCGACAATAGTGCCATGCACGTCCTGATCCCCTACGCCCTGAGTGACGACACAGCGGCACACGAAACCTTGCGCCAACTGGTGCTGCCCCAGCTACAGGGCCTGCTGCAACAGCTCAGCCCACAGACCCTGCTGCAACTGCCCAGACACAGCCCACTGAGCGCCCACGAACAGTTGCTGGCCGCCGCACGCGGCCTGGAGCCCCAGGCCCCGGCCTGGGCCGCGTTGCGCGCGCACGAACTGGGCCTGCCCGGCGCCAGCAGTGAGGCCTGGGCCTTTCTGACCCCTGTGCACTGGGAAGTGGGCCAGGCCCGTGTGAGCCTGCGCGACCCACAAACCCTGGACCTGTGCGAGGAGGAGGCACGTGCCCTGCTGGCGGCCATGGCGCCCTTCTTCAAGGAGGACGGGCTGACCCTGCACTTTGATACGCCCCTGCGCTGGCTGGTCAGCGGGGAGCCGCTGCGCGGCATGGTGGGGGCCACACCCGAACGTGTGATCGGTCGCAATGTGGAGCCCTGGTTGCCCACCTCGCCCCTGCTGCGCCGCCTGCAGAACGAGATGCAGATGCTGCTCTACACCCATGCCGTGAGTGAAGCACGTGACGAACTCGTTAAGCAGGACGTCAACTCCTTCTGGCTCAGCGGCGGAGGCGAGCTGGCCAACGTGCCCGCACCCACGGAAAACCTGACCGTGCTGGATGCGCTGGCACCAGCCGCTGTACAAGGCGACTGGGCTGGCTGGGCGCGTGCCTGGCAAACGCTGGATGCGCAACTCGCGCCGCTGCAAGCCGCACTGGATGCAAGACAGGACGTGACGCTCACGCTCTGCAGCGAACTCGTCGCACATCGCTACACACCCGCAGCCCGCAGCATCTGGCAGCGCCTCGTGCAGCGCTTCAGACCGCAGCAGCTCTCTGACATACTCGTGCTCGCATGAAAATCGTCACCCGAGACATCCCGCCGCGCGCCGCCTGGGCGCTGGAACAGGCGGGTATCCACCCGCTGCTGGCCCGCCTCTACGCCGCCCGCGGCGTCCACCACAAGGATGAACTCGACGACGCACTGGCACGCCTGCTGCCACCCGCGACGATGAAAGGCACGCTGGAGGCCGCCGTGATGCTGGCCGACGCCATGGCCCAGAACAAAAAACTCTGCATCGTGGCCGACTACGACTGTGACGGTGCCACCGCCTGCGCCGTGGGCATCCGCGGCCTGCGCATGCTGGGCGCGCAGAACGTCAGCTACCTCGTGCCCGACCGTGTGGTGGACGGCTACGGCCTGACGCCACCGATCGCCCGGCGCGTCAAGGACAGCGGCGCCGATGTGCTGATCACCGTGGACAACGGCATCGCCAGTGTGGACGGTGTACGCACCGCGAACGAGCTGGGCCTGCAGGTGCTGGTGACCGACCACCACCTACCCGGCCCGGCCTTGCCCGATGCGCAGGTCATCGTCAACCCCAACCAGCCGGGCTGCGACTTCGAGAGCAAGTCCATGGCGGGTGTCGGCGTGATGTTCTACGTGCTGCTGGCCCTGCGCGCCGAGCTACGGCAACGTGGTGTCTACACGGCCGAGAACCAGCCCAAGCTGGACACGCTGTTGCCCCTCGTGGCCCTGGGCACCGTGGCCGACGTGGTGAAGCTGGACGCCAACAACCGCCGCCTGGTAGCGCAAGGCCTCAAGCGCGTGCGCGCCGGTGCCCTGCCACCAGGCCTGGCCTCGCTCTTTGAAGTGGCCGCGCGCAAGGCCACCATGGCCACCACCTTTGACTGCGGTTTTGCACTCGGCCCGCGCATCAATGCGGCCGGCCGCCTGGCCGACATGACGCTGGGCATTGAGTGCCTGCTGACGGACGACGCCGCACGCGGTGCCGAGCTGGCCAAGACGCTGGATGGCATCAACCGCGAACGGCGTGAGATCGAAGGCGAGATGCGTGAGCAGGCGCTGGACATCGTCGAATCACTCTACGACCCCGAGACAGAGCCGCCGGCAGCCATCTGCGTTTTTGATCCGGACTTCCACGAAGGGGTGGTCGGCATCGTGGCCTCACGCCTCAAGGACAAGCTGCACCGGCCGAGTTTTGTCTTCGCGGCCAGCCAGGCACCAGGCAAAGAGCATGAGCTCAAGGGTTCGGGCCGTTCCATCCCCGGTTTTCATCTGCGTGATGCGCTGGACCTCGTGGCCAAGCGGCACCCGGGGGTGCTGCTACGTTTCGGCGGCCACGCCATGGCGGCAGGATGCACCATCGCTGAAGAACATCTCGACACTTTCGAGCAGGGCCTGACCGAAGTGGCGCAGGAATGGCTGGACGCGGCCACACTGACGCGCCGCATGGAGACCGACGGCGCCCTGCCCGTGGAATACCGCCGCGCCGACATGGTGGACACGCTGCAGCGCGAGGTCTGGGGCCAGGGCTTCGCGCCGCCAACCTTCAGCGAGGAAGTGGAGGTACTGTCACAACGCCTGGTGGGTGAAAAGCACCTGGCGCTCAAACTCAAGCACCAGGGGCAGCCCGTGGACGGCATCTGGTTCAGCCACACCGAGCCGCTGCCTGCGCGCGTGCTGCTGGCCTTCCGCCTGGACGCCGATGAGTGGCAGGGCGTGCGACGGGTGCGCTTCCTGGTCGAAGGCGCGGAAGTCTAAAGAACTTCAGGCCGCGGCCAGTACCTCTTCCGCCGCTTCCGGCACCGTCACACCGCTGAGCAGGGTCTCGATGTCGAGCAGGATGAGCATGCGCTCACCCACCTGGGCCAGACCGCGGATATAGGTGGCCTCGTCCGAGGTACCCAGGCCGGGCGCAGGACGCACGGCCCCCTCTTCCAGCGCCACCACATCACGCACCGCGTCGACCACCACGCCGATCACGCGTGTGCCCAGATCGACCACGATGACCACGGTGGACGGTGTGAACGCCGCACTGGCGCAATGAAAACGCAAACGCAGGTCGTGGATGGGCACGATCACACCCCGCAGGTTCACCACACCCAGCAGGTCACCATGGCTGCCCGGCATGCGCGTGGGCGCCTCGTAGGAGCGGATCTCCTGCACCTTGAGGATGTCGATGCCGTAGTTCTCGGCACCGAGGTTGAAGCTCAGGTACTGCCCTGCGGCGCTCACGGTCTTAGACGTTTCAGCGGTGTTCATCAAAAACTCTCCCAGTCGTCACCGTCAGCCTTCTGGGCTGTCTTGGTCACCTTGACCGGTGCCGGGGCGGCCAGACGCGCGGCCGGCTTGGTCACAGCCTGAGGCACAGGTTTGATCGCGGCAGACGGCGCGCGATAAGCCGCCGGGGCGGTCTGGCCCACATTAAAGATGGACACCACCTCGGCCAGGCGCTGGGCCTGGTCACGCAGGGCGCCGGCCGCGGCGGCCGACTCTTCGACCAGGGCCGCGTTCTGCTGCGTCATCTGGTCCAGGTTGGTCACGGCCTGGTTCACCTGGTTGATGCCGTCGCGCTGCTCGGTGGTGGAACTCGTGATCTCGCCGATCAGGTCCGACACGCGTTTGACGCTGCTGACGATCTCGCTCATGGCCGTCCCGGCCTGGCTGACCTGGGCCGAACCGGCCGCCACCGTGCTGACCGAGGCACCGATCAAGGCCTTGATCTCCTTGGCGGCTTCGGCACTGCGGCCGGCCAGCGAACGCACCTCGCTGGCCACCACGGCAAAACCGCGGCCCTGTTCACCGGCGCGCGCGGCTTCCACCGCAGCGTTCAGGGCCAGGATATTGGTCTGGAAGGCGATGCCGTCGATCACGCTGATGATGTCGTTGATCTTCTTCGAGGAGGCGCTGATCTGCTCCATGCTCTGCACCACCTGCGCCATGACCTCACCACCGCGCGTGGCCGCACCGGCCGCCGTGCTGGCCAGCTGGTTGGCTTGGCGTGCGGTGTCGGCCGACTGGGTCACGGTGCTCGTGAGTTCTTCCATGCTGGCGGCGGTTTCTTCCAGGTTGGAGGCGGTCTGTTCCGTGCGCGCCGACAGGTCCTGGTTGCCGGTGGCGATCTGCGTCGAGGCGGTGGACACCGAGTCCACCCCCGTACGCACCTGGCCCACCAGGTCACGCAGCCGCGCTGTCATGCCGGAGAGGGCCTGCAGCAGCTGGCCGAATTCGTCCTGGCGGTCGCTCTGGATGGTCTGCGTGAGGTCGCCGCCGCTGATGGCCCGGGCCACTTCGACGGCCTGGGCCAGCGGGCGCGTGATGGAGCGCACCAGCACCAGGGCGATCACCACAGCGACGACCATCACCAGGAACACGCTCAGCAGCCCCAGCAGGGTCGCGTTGCGGCGTGCCTCGGCGGCCTCACGGACGGCGCGTTCGCGCTGTTCTTCCTGCACCTGGACAAAACCCTTGAGGGCTTCAAGATAGACCACGCTGGTCGGCATGAATTCCTTGATCGCAAAATTGCGGCGCGCCTCGGGATCCCCTGCGGCCTTGACGGCGGGCAGTCGCTTGAGGGTCTCCAGCAGGG
>CAUPRZ010000158.1:0-5957 GCA_963513855.1 uncultured Hylemonella sp. | reverse complement strand
CAAGGCCGTCTGCGGCCACCTGGGCCGCCTGCGCCAGCAGGGTCTGCGCCTGCCCATCGCCGTCAACATCAGCCCGCGCCAGTTCCACGAACCCGGTTTTGTGCAGATGGTGCAGGACAGCCTGCAGACCGATGGCGCCTCGGCCGACGACCTGGTCATCGAGATCACCGAAGGCACGGTGATGGACCAGATGGAAATCGTGGTGCAGAAGATGTCGCACCTCAACAGCCTGGGCGTGAAGTTCTCGCTCGACGACTTCGGCACCGGCTACTCCTCGCTCGCCTACCTCAAGCGCCTGCCCATCCACGAGCTCAAGATCGACCGCAGCTTTGTGCAGGACGCGCCCACCGACCCGAGCGACGCCGCGCTGGTGGAAGCCATCCTCTCGGTGGCACGCCACCTGCGCCTGCGGGTCGTGGCCGAGGGCGTAGAGACTGTGGAGCAGGCCGAGTTCCTCACCGCACGCGGCCAGGTCATCCAGCAGGGTTATCTGCACGGCCGGCCCGCACCGGCCCAGGAGGTGCTGGACCGCTGGTGCAAGCAGCAGGGCAACTGCTGAACGCGCCGAGCTTGCAGATCAGTGCGCGACGGCCGGTGTGCGTGTTGCACGCAGCGGCGCCATCTGCGCCAGGGCCTCAAGGATGTGGCGCACCTTGACCGGCTTGGGCACAAAACGCTGCACGGCCAGCACCTGGATGATCTCGGCACGGCGCCGATCGGGCTCGTAACCCATGAGCACCACAGGACTATCGTGCGCCGGCAACAGGGCGCCGGCACGCAGCTGTTGCACCAGCGCCAGCGCATGGTCGCCCTCCTCGTCCAGTGCCAGGATGAGCCCGTCATAACGATGGCTTTTCACCAGCGTCTGGGCGTTCTCGTAACGGCTGGTCTCTGCTATCTCCACCTCGAACAGCGCGCGTGCCGAGGCCACCACCGTGCGGCGCAGCAGATGGTCGGGCTCCACCAGCAGGATGTTCCGGGTCTCAGACACGGGAAGCCTCCCCCTTTTGCCGCGCCAGCAACTCCTCCACGCAGAGGTCGCGCAGCGTGCCCAGGATGGCACGGTCCATGGCGTCAAAGTCGCGCGGCTGCGGCCCCAGGATGCACAAGGTGCCGATCACATGACCCGAGGGCATCACCAGCGGTGCTCCCGCATAAAAGCGGATGCCCCCCGGCGCCGTCACCAGCGGGTTGTCGTGGAAGCGGACATCGTCCACCGCGTTGTTCACCACGAGGATCTCGTGGCCATGGATGGCGTGGGCGCAGAAAGAGACATCACGCCCGGTCTCTTCAGCGTCCATGCCGCAACGCGCCTTGAACCACTGGCGGTTCTCGTCGACCAGGCTGACCAGCCCGGTCGGCACCTCGAACTCCTGCGTGGCAAACGCCACGATGCGATCAAAACGCTCTTCCGGCGGCGTGTCCAGGATCAGTAGCTGGCGCAACGCGGCCAGACGGTCACCGTCATTGGCGGGAATGGGGGCAGAGATCATGGTCAGGCATTGTGGTTCAGCGACGAGGCTTGCGCAACGGCATGCCTCGGAATGTTCAGGGCAATCGATCGTGCAGACACTGCCACAGCGGCAGCGGCCCGCGCACGCGGTAGGAACCGGCCGTGCCGTCGCCCACATAGAAGTAACCGATGCGCCCCTGCTCCTTGACGTGCAGCTGGTAGGCCAGGCCGTCACGCACTTGTGTGTTGGGCGGGTACTCCACGGCATAAAGCGTCTTGCCGCCCTGCTGCTCGGCCCCGGGCTTGAGCTCGGGTGCTGCCTTGCGCAGTTTCTCCATACAGGGGCTCTGGAAAAAAGCCTGCTGCAGGTAGGCCCGCTCCTTGCCCATCTGCGCCTCTGTGGCCAGAGGCGGTGGGGGAACCTGGGTGGCGCAACCCGCCAGCAGGACCAGCCCCGACAACACGACGATGACAGACCTGGACGGTGTGATCACGAGCCTCTCCCTGATGGGCACAGCCCGCTTTATCGCGGACCGGGCGTGATCTGTCAATCACCGCTGCTGCCGGATCACCAGCGCCACACCACCCAGGATGGCCACGGAAGCCAGCACCAGCCGCAGCGTCAAAGGCTCCTGTAACCAGAGGATGCCCCCCAGGGCCGCGATCACCGGCACGCTGAGCTGCAGCGTGGCCGCACTCGTGGCCTTGAGGTGCGGCAACGCGGTGTACCAGATGGCGTAGCCTATGCCCGAGGTGATGGCACCGGAAGCCATGGCGTAAAGCACCCCCGCTGTGTCCACCTGTGCGCTGTTCATGAACAGCAGGCTCATGAGTAGTGCCACCGGCACCGTGCGCACGAAGTTGCCCGCGGTGACCCGCGTGGGATCCCCCGCGCCCCGGCCACGCAGGGAGTACACGCTCCAGGACAGACCTGCGATCACCATCAGCAGCGCCGCGCCGAGTGGCGGCGCCGACAGCCCCGGCAGCAATAGACCCACCAGCCCCGCAAGCGCGAGCGTCAGGCCCACCCACTGCACCGTGGTGAAACGCTCCCCCTTGACCAGCCCCCAGCCGATCATGCCGGTCTGCACCGAACCGAAGAGCAGCAGCGCGCCCGTACCAGCAGGCAGGCTGACGTAGGCAAAGGAAAAAGCCGCCGCGTAACCGAAGAGCGCAAACGCCGAGGGCCAGCTGCCGCAGCCGGTGGCTTCACGCCGGGTGAACTGCACCAAGAGCCAGAGCGTCAACGCGCCCGAGATCAGGCGGATGGTGGTGAAGCTGGCGGCGTCGATGGGGGTGTGCTGCAGGGCGGCGCGGCAGAGCAGGGAATTGCCGGCGAAGGCCAGTAAAGCCAAGGCCGTAAAACACATTTGACGAATAGTCAGCACACGCGCCCTTTTGATGTGGCCTTGTAAGGCCATTGCATACTATGTCAGGTCGAGCGTTGGGGAACGAGTCCGGCCATTACGTTAGACGGCTGCTATTTCGTGGATTTTCTTCCGTATCAGGTTCTGTGCGCCTAATCTCGCGACGATGAGCGCCTCTCCTTCGGGAGAATCCACAGGAACAATCGACTTTCCCGGTCCCACATGAGTAAGCATTGAACTCAGATTTCTAAAGCAGCTGACGATGATCCGATTCTCATCGACCGTGAAAAACATTTCGGCTTCCGACTGTGCTTCTCCAAGGTCTTCCAGCTTTGAGACTGCCTCGCTTACTTGCTCATATTTGCGAATCTCATTCGGATATGAAATTAATGCCGTAATGTTCGCCCCCGAAGTCGCAAGCCTTTTCTCTAAGGCTACAAGCCGTTCAAACTTGATTTCAGCAAATCTATTGGCAGTTACCCTTTTCGTGTCTGATTGCAGCTTGATTTCTTCGGCCTTCGCAATCAGCGAGGTCTTGTAGGCCTCTAATTCCTTTTGAAAATCATGCTTGATCGCTTCTAGCTCTGGGACCAAGCTCGCTGCGTGTCTTTGCTGCTCGAGGGTCAACTCGTGCTTTAGACTCTCCACATCCGCCTGAAAGGACTTGGCCAGAATCTGCTTCCATTTCTCTCGAAATATGAAGCCAAGCAATCCGAGGACCGCGATAGGAGGGCCGCTCGTGGTTAACAACCAAATCAAAACGTCGGAAATGATTGGCACAGTCCCTCCCATTTCAGATTGAGGAATTGTAGAAATTGTGCCCCGATTGTAGAAGCGCCTCAGGATCCGAATCAGGTGCTGGAGCGGAATTGAACCGCCAACACGCGGATTTTCAATCCGTCGCTTGGTTTGCTACAGACCGATAGACCCACACCGGTTTCCCCAGCACCCCCTCCAGCGTGGCCAGCGGCACCAACCCCATCGCCTCAAACTCCAGACTTACGAGATACGCCCCGGGCTTGAGTTCCGCCCGTGCCTTCTCGATCGCACGCGGCATGCTCTCAGGCCGCTGGAAGAGATAGACCAGCTCATAAGCCGACCAGTCCGCCTTCCAGATATCGCCCCGCGCCACCTGCGCCCAGGGGCAACGCCACGCGCAGAGCCAGGCCAGCGGCCGGCTCCATTCGATGCCGTGCAGGTCAGCCAGCGGGTAGGCCTGCCGCAAGGCTTCGAGCCCGTGGCCCAGGCCGCAGCCTGCGTCCAGAACCTTGGCACCCGGCACCAGCGGCGCAACACCAGGCAGTTCATTCAAAGCATCAGCCGGCGTGGGAAACAGCGGCGCATCACGCCAGGCATTGAGCGGGTAGATCAGTGCGAGCAGTGCCAGCGGCAGCAACCAACCCCAGGCCGGGATGTTGAGCCCGCCGGCGAGCAGCAGTGACAGCGGATAACCGAGGCCAATAAAAAGGCGCCGCCACCAGCTGGCGCCCAGCAGGCTGAGCAACACCCCAAGCAACGTGGATGCGGCGAGTGCGTCGGTGACCGTCAGCCCTGCGCGCAGCAGCAGCGAGAGCACCAGCCAGCACAGGCCCCAGCTCAGGAAGGCCGGCAGGGGCCAGGGCAGAAACTTGAACGCGTTCATAGCTGGCTTGCTGCGGCTTCGACAGGCTCAGCCCGAACGGTCTCTCTGGCCTCAGTTGCCGCTCGTGCGGCGCAGCCGGTCGATCAGGCCGTTGAGTTCGTCGAGTGAACCGAACTGGATGCTGACTTCGCCCAGCTCTTCCACGCGGCCGTGGCGCTTGACGCGTTTTTTCACTCTTACTTCCACTTCGGCGGTGAGCAGGTCCGACAGCTCTTCTTCCACGCGCTTGAGGTCGCGTGATTTTTCTTTGCCGGGTTTTTGCGGCGTGAGCGAGAACTCGGCGCTGAGTTTTTTGACCAAGCTCTCGGCCTCGCGCACCGACATCTTCTTGGCGGTGATCTGGTTGGCGGCAGTGATCTGCGTGGCGCGGTCCAGCGACAGGAGCGCACGGGCGTGGCCCATGTCGATGTCACCGGCCATCAGCAGGGTCTGCACAGGCTCGGCCAGATTCAAGAGGCGCAGCAGGTTGCTGGCGGCGCTGCGCGAGCGGCCCACGGCTTGCGCGGCCTGTTCGTGGGTCAAACCGAATTCACGGATCAAGCGCTGCAGGCCCTGTGCTTCTTCCAGCGGATTCAGGTCTTCACGCTGGATGTTCTCGATCAGCGCCATGGCGGCGGCAGCCTCGTTGGGTACGTCGCGCACAAGCACGGGCACACTGTCCAGGCCCGCGAGTTTGGCGGCGCGGAAACGACGCTCGCCCGCAATGATTTCGTGTTTGCCGGCGTTGGGGCCGTCGGTCAGCTTGCGCACCAGGATGGGTTGCATGATGCCCTGGGCCTTGATGGACTCAGCGAGTTCATACAGGGCGCCTTCGTCCATGCGCGTGCGGGGCTGGTACATGCCGGCCACCATCTCGTCGAGCTTGAGGCTGCCAGTGCCCTGGCTTTCGCGGGCCTCGCTCATGGCGGCCACTTCGGCGCGGGTGTCGTCGACCTTGGGGCCCAGCAGGGCTTCGAGTCCGCGGCCGAGGCCTTTGGGTTTTTTGGTGACCATATCTATCTGCTCTCTCTCACAAAAGTATTCGTTTCATTCGCGCGGGTTGCCGCCCAGCGAGGCCAAGACGCCGCGCCAGAGCGCGTCGCGTTCTGCGCCGGGTAAGGGGTCTTGCCGACCGCTGGCCTGTTCCCAGGCCGAGGTCATCACCAGCACGATGCCGCTGGCGGGTTGTACAAAAAGGGTCTGCCCATGGATGCCCTGCATGGCAAAGCTGCGCTCGCGCATGGGGAACAACCAGAACTGGTAGCCGTAGCCGAAATAAGGTGTGGCACGGCGGGGTTTGAAGGCCGGGGGCTGGCGCGCGGGGTCGGTGGCGTCCAGCAAATAATCCAGCGGCAGCAATTGCTGTGCGCCGTTCGCGCCCTGTACCTTGCCGTCATGTGCCAGCAGCAGGCCCAAGCGACCCCAGTCGCGCAGGCTGGCGTTGAAGGCGCCATAGGCCTGCTCCTGTCCGTCGGCGCCGATGCGCCAGTAGGCGTCGTGTTCGGCACCCATGGGT
>CAUPRZ010000157.1:0-5968 GCA_963513855.1 uncultured Hylemonella sp. | reverse complement strand
GGCAGCTACTTCTAATTCGTGCACAGTTTTTATGACCGACCGTCGTATGCACGCCACATCGCGGGCGAGACGTATTACGGTGCCAGCTTCACGGCGGCGATTGCGCGCGATAATATTTTCGCAACCCAATTCCACCCAGAGAAAAGTGCTGCCCACGGCCTGGCTCTCTACCGCAACTTCCTCCACTGGAACCCCTGATACCTTCCGTTCGGATTGAACGCGTTTCTGTTTTTGTCTTTACCCCTGCATCATGCTTCTCATTCCTGCCATTGATCTGAAAGACGGTCACTGCGTGCGCCTCAAGCAGGGCGATATGGACCAATCCACCACCTTCGGTGAAGACCCGGCCGTGATGGCCCGCAAATGGGTGGACAAGGGCGCACGCCGCCTGCACCTGGTGGACCTCAACGGCGCGTTTGCCGGTCATCCCAAAAACGAGCTGGCCATCCGCAGCATCCTCAAGGAGGTGGGCAGCGAGATCGATGTGCAGCTGGGCGGCGGCATCCGCGACCTGGACACCATCGAGCGTTACCTCGACGCCGGTCTGCGCTACGTCATCATCGGCACGGCTGCCGTCAAGAACCCCGGTTTCCTGCAGGACGCCTGCACGGCCTTCGGCGGCCACATCATCGTGGGCCTGGACGCCAAGGATGGCAAGGTGGCCACCGACGGCTGGAGCAAGCTGACCCGCCACGAGGTCGTGGACCTGGGCAAGAAATTCCAGGACTACGGCGTGGAAGGCATCATCTACACCGACATCGGCCGCGATGGCATGCTCTCGGGCATCAACATTGACGCCACCGTCAAGCTGGCCCAGGCCCTGACCATCCCGGTCATTGCCTCTGGCGGTCTGAGCAATATGGCTGACATCGAAGCCCTGTGCGCCGTGGAAGACGAGGGAGTGGAGGGCGTGATCTGCGGTCGCGCCATCTACACCGGCGACCTCGACTTCGAAGCCGCCCAGATTCGCGCCGACGAGCTCAATGGCTGAGCCCGGCTCCGAGCTGTTCCACGGCCTGCCTTCCGTTTCCCTGACCCTGCCCAACGGCGATAGCCTGCGTGTGCTGTTGCACGGCGCCCATGTGGTCTCCTGGGTGGCCGGTGGGCGTGAGCGGCTCTACCTGAGCCCGGCCAGCGCCTTCGACGGGCGTAGCGCCATCCGTGGCGGCGTGCCGGTCTGCTTTCCCCAGTTCAATATGCGCGGCAGCCTGCCCAAGCATGGTTTTGTGCGCAACCTGGCCTGGGAGCTGGAAGAACAAACGCTGGACGCGCAGCAGGGCCGCCTGGTCCTGCGCCTGGCCGATGGCCCGGCGACGCGTGCCTTTTGGCCCCAGGCTTTTGAAGCCCGCCTGTTGCTGGACATGAGCCCTGGTGCCCTGCAACTGACCCTGGTCGTGCGCAACACCGATGCTCAGCCCCTGGCTTTCACCGGGGCCTTGCACACCTATTTCGCCGTGGACGACATCGCCCAGGCCCGGCTAGAAGGCCTGCAGGGGCAAGCCGAGTGGGACTCTGTGGTCGACCGGCACGCCAGGGGGAACAGTCCCCTGCGTTTCGACGCCGAGTTCGACCGTGTCTACGAGGCGGCAGCGCAAGCCCTGCTCCTGCACGAGGCGGCGCACACCCTGGAAATCGCGCAAAGCCCAAGCTGGGCCCAGACCGTGGTCTGGAACCCCGGCGCGCAGAAAGTCCTACCCGATCTGCCGGCCGGTGGCTACGCTCGTATGCTCTGCGTCGAGGCAGCCCAGGTCATGACGCCGGTGCAGGTGGCGCCCGGCGAGCAGTGGCAGGGCTGGCAGCGCCTCACTGTGCGCTGAACTCCGGGCCGCTGCCACCTACAATCAAGGCATGCTGGCCAAACGCATCATTCCCTGCCTGGACGTGACGGGCGGACGTGTCGTCAAGGGTGTCAACTTCGTCGAACTGCGCGACGCCGGGGATCCGGTGGAAATTGCTGCGCGTTACAACGAACAGGGCGCCGACGAACTCACTTTTCTGGACATCACCGCGACCAGCGACGGCCGCGATCTGATCCTGCACATCATCGAGGCCGTGGCCTCCCAGGTTTTCATTCCACTCACGGTCGGCGGTGGTGTGCGCACGGTGGAAGACGTGCGGCGCCTGCTCAACGCCGGGGCCGACAAGACCAGCTTCAATTCCGCGGCCATTGCCAACCCCCAGGTCATCCGTGACGCCTCGCACAAATACGGCGCCCAGTGCATCGTGGTGGCCATTGACGCCAAGCGCCGCCATGGCGAGGACCTGCTGGCACGCGGCGAGGGCTGGGACGTCTACAGCCACGGTGGACGCAAGAACACAGGCCTGGACGCCGTGGCCTGGGCGCGCCAGATGGCCGAACACGGCGCCGGCGAGATCCTGCTGACCAGCATGGACCGTGACGGCACCAAATCCGGCTTTGACCTCGCACTCACGCGCGCTGTCAGCGATGCCGTGAGCGTGCCCGTGATCGCCTCGGGCGGCGTGGGCAACCTCGATCACCTCGTGGAAGGCGTGCAAAAGGGTGGGGCTGATGCCGTACTGGCCGCCAGCATCTTCCACTACGGTGAATACACCATCGCCCAGGCCAAGACGCGCATGGCGCAGGCCGGGATTCCGGTGCGCATCGAGGAGGCGGTATGAGCTGGCTGGATGAAGTCCGCTGGGACGCCCAGGGCCTGGTCCCGGTGATTGCCCAGGAACAGGGTAGCCGTGACGTGCTCATGTTCGCCTGGATGGACCGTGAGGCCCTGCAGAAGACGGCCGAGCTCGGCCGGGCGGTCTATTACAGCCGTTCGCGCGGCAAGCTCTGGTTCAAGGGCGAAGAGTCTGGCCAAGTGCAGACCGTGCACCAGATCCGGCTCGACATCGACAAAGACGTGGTCCAGCTCACGGTCACCCAGCTCGGCCACGAGCCCGGCATCGCCTGCCACACCGGTCGCCACAGCTGTTTTTTCAGCGTGCTGCGCGACGGCGTGTGGACAGCGGTCGATCCCGTGCTCAAAGACCCCGAAACCATCTACAAGTGAAGACCATGACCACACCCGGCAATTCCAGCGATGCCCTGGCCCGCCTGGCGGCCGTGATCGAGAGTCGCCTGCCCGCCCAGGGCGGTGATCCCGAGAAAAGTTATGTCGCCCGCCTCTTGCACAAGGGGCCGGACGCCTTCCTCAAGAAGGTGGGTGAGGAGGCGACCGAGGTGGTGATGGCCGCCAAGGATGCCGACCACGGTGGTGACACTAGCAAGATCGTGGGCGAGGTGGCCGATCTCTGGTTCCACACCCTGATCACCCTAGCGCACTACGGCCTCAAGCCGGCCGACGTGATCGCCGAGCTGGAGCGCCGCGAAGGCACCAGCGGCATCGAGGAAAAGGCCTTGCGCAAGGCCCTGGCCCGCGAGGGTGGCGCATCGTGAGCCTGGAGCCGGACGATCGCCTGCACAGCCTGACGGTCTGGGGTACGGTCAGCTATGTGCTGCACCTGATCGTGGCTGTGGCGGCGCTGATCCCCGGCGGCCAGGTGAGCCCCCTGCTGCTGATCGTGGCGCTCATCATCGACGCCATCCAGCGCCCGGCCGCGGCTGGCACCTGGCAGGCCTCGCATTTCCGCTGGCGTATCCGCACGGTGCTGATCGCGGCGGCGCTTTACCTGGTGACCGCCCCTCTGTGGTTCTTTTTTGTGCTGCCGGGCTGGCTGGCCTGGCTGTGCATTTCGGTCTGGTTCCTTTACCGCATCGTGCGCGGCATGGCCGCCATGAACCAGCGTTTGCCCATGGAGTTTGTGCAATGACGGATGTGACACACAGCGACCCGAACTGCATCTTCTGCAAGATCGCGGCGGGGCAGATCCCCTCCAAGAAGGTCTACGAGGACGAGCAGGTCTATGCCTTCCACGACATCCAGCCCTGGGCGCCGGTGCATTTCCTGCTGATCCCGAAGCGGCACATTCCGTCCATGGCCCAGGTTGGCCCGGAACATGCTGGTCTGCTGGGGCACATGATGACCTTGGCGCCCAAGCTGGCTGTGGAGCAGGGCTGCAGGCCCTACCCCGAAGGCGGTTTTCGTATCGTTTGCAATACGGGCAATGACGGTGGGCAGGAAGTGCATCATCTGCATGTCCACGTTATTGGCGGTCCGCGCCCCTGGCTTAAAGGTTGATTTCCCCGTGCCGGCCCCCGGGTTCGGCATGCAGCTTAAAATTGCGTATTCCTTAGGAGAGACATATGGGTTCCTTTTCCATCTGGCACTGGCTGATCGTGCTGCTGATCGTGGTCATGGTGTTCGGCACCAAGAAGCTGAAGAACCTGGGCAGCGACCTGGGTGGCGCCGTCAAGGGCTTCAAGGACGGCATGAAAGACGGCTCCTCGACCGAGGACAAGTCTGCCGCTGCGCCGGCGCCCCAGCAGGTGACCAGCACCGCAGCCGCCCCGGCCGACAAGAACACCATCGACGTCGAAGCCAAGCCCAAGGCCTGATCCTTGCCTGATAGCCCTGCATGATCGATCTCGGCCTTTCCAAGATGGCGCTCATCGGCGCGGTGGCGTTGATCGTCATCGGGCCGGAGAAGCTGCCGCGTGTGGCCCGCACCATCGGCACCCTGCTGGGCAAGGCCCAGCGGTATGTGTCCGACGTCAAGGCCGAGGTCAACCGCTCCATGGAGCTCGAAGAGCTCAAGAAGATGAAGAGCACGGTCGAGGACGCGGCCCAGTCGGTCGAGAGTTCGATCCAGAGCAGCACTTCGGACTTCGAGAAGGAGTGGTCTTCGACCACCTCAGGACTGGATTCGACGGTGGACCTGTCGGCCAGCCTGACGACTATCCCCGAATACAAACACCCCGGCAAGAACTGGCGCCTCAAACGCGGCGCCACCCCCGCCTGGTACAAGGCCCGCCAGGGTGTGCGTACCCGGGCGCTGTCCGGTGCGGCTCGGGTGGCACGTTACCGGCCCCGCCCGTCCGCCTGAGCCGTTTCTCACAGTCCCTATCCCCCGCAGCGACGGTCATTCCCTGACCGGCTCCAAGGCACCAACGCATGGCAGATCCCCAATCCAAAGACGACGAGCTGGCCGGTACCGAGCAGCCCTTTGTCCAGCACCTGATCGAGCTGCGCGACCGGCTCATCAAGACCGTGATCGCCATGGCCGTTGCCGCGGCCATCCTCGCCCTCTACCCGGGGCCCGGTGAGCTCTATGACATCCTGGCCGCACCCCTGGTAGCCCACCTGCCCAAGGGCGCGACGCTGATTGCCACCTCGGTGATTTCGCCTTTTATGGTGCCGCTCAAGATCCTGCTGATGGCGGCCTTTCTGCTGGCCCTGCCCGTGGTGCTCTACCAGCTCTGGGCCTTTGTGGCGCCTGGTCTGTATGCCCATGAGAAGAAGCTGGTGCTGCCGCTGGTGGTGTCCAGCACCCTGCTGTTTTTCATCGGCGTGGCCTTCTGCTACTTTTTTGTCTTCGGCCAGGTCTTTGCCTTCATCCAGAGTTTTGCGCCCAAGAGCATCACGGCCGCACCTGATATCGAGGCTTATCTTAGTTTTGTGATGACCATGTTCATCGCCTTCGGCCTGGCGTTTGAGGTGCCCATCGTGGTCATCGTGCTGGCGCGTATGGGCATCGTGAGCATCCAGAAGCTCAAGGACTTCCGCGGCTACTTCATCGTGCTGGCCTTCATCATCGCGGCCATCGTGACGCCGCCCGACGTGGTGTCGCAGCTGGCGCTGGCGATCCCCATGTGTGTGCTCTACGAGGTCGGGATCTGGGCCGCCCAGATCTTCATCAAGCACACACAGGCGCCTGACGCCGAACCGGCCGACAACACCTGACCGCCTGGTCGGCCGTTGCGGCGGCTTACTGCTGGGTCCGTCGCGGCTTGGGCCGCATGCCAGGCGTGATGCTGACATCCAGCGTGCGATCCTGGCGGCGCACGGCAAAGTTGACCGCTTTGCCCGGTTTGAGTGCCGCCACCTTGGTCAGC
>CAUPRZ010000156.1:0-5970 GCA_963513855.1 uncultured Hylemonella sp. | reverse complement strand
TGCGCCAGTGGCGCTTCCCTCCGTCCATCGTCGACGCGCTGGAGCACCAGTACGCACCCTTCTCCAACAACGTCTATGAGCCCCTGGCCGGCGTCATCCACCTGGCCACCTGGCGTGCCCGCGCCAAGGAAGCCAAGCTCAACGACCGGGCCCTGGCCGTGTCCTTTCCGGGTGAGGTTGGCGAAGTGCTGCAGCTCGATATCGACATGGTGTTGCAGCAGGATCCCTTCGACTGGGCGGCCCACACCTAGAGCCTGCTCACACTGATTTCCCGTTTTCCCGCATGCAAGCATTGAGTCTGTACGCCGGGCCCTCGGCCCGGGAACACATCCGTCAGCACGGTCTGCTGCCCGACCACATTCGCACCATTCCCGCTGCCGCCGGTGGCCCCAAAGGGCTGATCCTCGGGCCGCTGGACCAGCACCTCTTCGGGCAGTGGTTGCCCTTGTCACAGCAGCCCGTGGACCTGGTGGGGGCCTCCATCGGCGCCTGGCGCATGGCCACGGCCTGCCTGGATGATCCCGTGGCCGCCTTCAAGCGCCTGGAACACGACTACATCCACCAGCACTACGAGCTGGCCCCGGGCCAGAAAATGCCGCCGGCCCGCCTGGTCAGCGAGGAGTTCGGACGCAATCTGCGCAGCTTCTACGGCGGCCGGGTGCATCAAGTCTTGCAGCACCCGCGTTATCACCTGCACATCGTCACCTCGCGCGGCCGCCACCTGCTGGGCCGCGAGCACCGCCTGCGCACGCCCTTGGGCTACCTGGGCGCCTTCCTGAGCAACAGCGTGCAGCGCCGCGCCATGGGCGCCTGGCTGGAGCGCGTGGTGTTCTCGTCGTCCGATGCGTCGGGGCAGGGCAGGGCCGCACTGCCCTTTGCCACGGGCGATTACCGCACACGCCAGCTGTCGCTGGACGAGGCCAACTTCTATCCGGTTTTGCAGGCCAGCTGCTCCATCCCCTTTGTGCTGCAGGCCGTGCACGACATCCCGGGCGCGCCCCACGGCGCCTACTGGGACGGTGGCATCACCGACTACCACCTGCACCTGAACTACGCCGCAGCCCAGAGCCCGGGCCTGGTGCTGTACCCGCATTTCCAGCGCGCGGTGGTGCCGGGCTGGCTGGACAAGGCGCTCAAGTGGCGGCATCGCGCCACACATTTTCTGGACAATATGCTGCTGCTGGCGCCCAATCCGGAGTGGATTAAGACCCTGCCCAACGGCAAGTTGCCCGACCGCAAGGATTTCACGCACTACGGCAACGATCTGGCCAGCCGCGTGCAGGCCTGGACCCGTGCGGTGCGCATGAGCCAGCAGCTGTCGGACGAGTTTCAGGCCTGGCTGGAGCGGCCGGATCCGGCGCGGCTGCAAGCCCTGTGAACTTTCAAAGCAAAGGACGTCCTATGCGCCAGTTGATCATCGCCGTCACCACCCTGGTGCTGCTCACGGCCTGCAGCCCTGAAGTTGGCAGCCAGGCCTGGTGCGACGGGATGAAGGACAAACCCAAGGGCGACTGGACGGCCAACGAGGCGGCCGACTACGCCAAGCACTGCCTGTTCAAGTAGCTACATCGCCTGCTCAAGCATGGCGAGGTAATCCTCCTCACTGGCGAGGCGCGGGTTGGTCTTGTGGCAATGGTCGGCCAGCGCGCCGGTCACGATCTGCCCGAACTGGTTTTCACTCACGCCCATGGCCCGCAGGCCCGTGGGCAGGCCCAGGCGGGCGTTCATGTCCTGAATAGCCAGGGCGATATCGCCTGCCGAATCCAGGTTCATGGCCTGGGCCATGCGCAGCAGCCGGCTTTCCTTTTGAATCGACTCAGCCCCGGCGTTGAAGCCGATCACCGCCGGCAGGAACATGGCGTTGAGCGTGCCGTGGTGCAGACGCGGATCCACCCCACCCAGGCTGTGGCTCAGGGAGTGCACGCAACCCAGGCCTTTCTGGAAGGCCATGGCGCCCTGCATGGAGGCACTCATGAGGTTGAGGCGCGCCTCGCGGTCGCTGCCGTCCCGGGTCGCGCGCTCGATGTGGGCCCAGGCCCGCTGCAGGCCGTCCAGGGCAATGCCGTCGGCCGGCGGGTTAAAAGCCGGCGCCATGAAGGTCTCCATGCAGTGCGCAATGGCGTCCATGCCGGTGGCGGCCGTGAGCTTAGGCGGCAGTCCCAGGGTGAGCTCGGGGTCGCAGATGGCCGTCTTGGGCACCAGAAACCAGGAATGGAAACCGAGCTTGCGATGGTCGTCCACGATGAGAATGGCGCCGCGCGCCACCTCGCTGCCCGTGCCCGCCGTGGTGGGAACAGCGATCAGCGGCGCCACACGATCGGTGATCTGTGCGGAGCCGCCCTCGATGGTGGCGTAGGTCTTGAGCGGGCCTTCGTGCGTGGCAGCAATTGCCACGCCCTTGGCGCAGTCGATGGCGCTGCCGCCGCCCACGGCGATCAGGCCGTCGCACTGTTGCGCTTTGTAGATGGCGGCAGCGGCGCGCACGGCGGCCTCGGTGGGATTGGAGGGGGTCTGGTCGAACACGGTCACGGGCAGACCGGGCAGGGCGTCCAGCGCCTTCTGCAGCAGACCCGCGGCCTTGACACCGGCGTCCGTGACGATCAGCGGACGGCTGATGCCGTTGCGCTCACATTCGGATTTCAGAAGCTTGATCGCGCCGAAATCGAACTGGATCTGGGTGACGTAGTAGATGAGGGACATGGTGCGTTGTCTCCGCGGTGTACGATTTGAATTCCTTATGGAATCACTTTAGCAAGCCTTTCCCATTTCATGAGTCACCAACGCAACCCGCGGGCCCTGCTGACACCGGCCATGCGCCAACTGCTGGACCGCATGTCCCGCAGCCGTCAGCTGCCGCTACACGCGCTGACGCCGCCACAGGCACGCCAGCTCTACGAAATGGGTTCGGGCATGCTGGACATTCCGGGCCACAAGCTGGCGCGGGTGGACGAGCTGCAGATTCCTGTGCGCGACGGGGCCTCCATCGCCGCCCGGCTCTATGCTCCCGCGCAGGCGCTGTTGCCCGTACTTTTGTATTTTCACGGCGGCGGCTTCACCATCGGCAGCGTGGCCACACACGACACCCTGTGCCGTCAGCTCAGCCATCTGGCGCATTGCGCCGTGGTCTCGGTGGACTACCGGCTGGCGCCCGAACACAAGTTCCCCACCGCCTCCAATGACGCCTGGGACGCCCTGCAGTGGCTGGCCCGCGAGGCCAGTGCACTGGGCCTGGACGGCGACCGCATCGCCGTGGGCGGCGACAGCGCGGGTGGCACGCTGGCGGCAGTCTGCGCCATTGAGGCGCGCGATGTAGGCCTGTCCCTGGCCTTGCAACTGCTCTTCTATCCTGGTTGCGCCGCGCATCAGGACACGCCTTCGCACAAGACCTTTGCCGAAGGTTTTGTGATCGGCGAGGCGCACATCAGCTACTTCTTCAACCACTACGTCAACACCCGGGCTGACCGCGACGACTGGCACTTTGCACCGCTGCATGCGCAGGACGTGGACGGCGTGGCGCCGGCCTGGATCGGCCTGGCTGAATGCGATCCGCTGGTGGACGAGGGTGTGATGTACGCCGACAAGTTGCGCAGCGCCGGTGTGGCGGTGGATCTGGAGATCTATCGCGGCATGGTGCACGAGTTCATCAAGATGGGCCGCGCCATCCCAGAAGCCCTGCAGGCCCACGCCGATGCGGCCCGCGCCCTGAAACACGCTTTCCACACCCCATGAGCAATACCTCTGTGACCCGCGCCGATTTCCGTTTCTTCCACCGCCTGCGTGTGCGCTGGGCCGAGGTGGACATGCAGAAGATCGTCTTCAACGCCCACTACCTGATGTACTTCGACACGGCCATCAGCGACTACTGGCGCGCTCTGGCCCTGCCTTACGAGGCGGCCATGGAACACCTCGGCGGCGACCTCTACGTCAAGAAGGCCACGCTGGAATACAGCGCTTCGGCGCGTTTCGACGACATGCTGGACATCGGCCTGCGTTGCGAGCGCATCGGCAACTCCTCCCTGCAGTTCTGCGGCGGCATCTTCCGTGGCGATGCGCTATTGATCAGTTGCGAGCTGGTCTACGTCTTTGCCGACCCGGCCACGCAAACCTCGAAGCCCGTGCCACAGACCCTGCGCGACACCCTGACGGGCTTCGAAGCCGGACAGCCCATGGTGGACCTCCGTGTCGGCTCCTGGTCCGAACTGGGCGAGGCCGCCCGCCAGGTGCGCACCGAGGTCTTTGTCCATGAACAGCAGATTCCGCTGGAACTCGAGTGGGATGAGGAAGACGCCACGGCCGTGCACGCCGTGGCCTTTAATCGCCTGGGCATGCCCATGGCCACGGGCCGCCTGCTGCAGTACGAACCGCAGGTGGCCAAGATCGGTCGCATGGCGGTCAGCCGCGTGCTGCGCGGCGGCGGCCTGGGGCGCGACATCCTGCAGGCGTTGGTGCACGCCGCCCGACAACGTGGTGACCGCGCCGTGGTGCTGCACGCGCAGCGCAGTGCTGAGGGTTTCTATGACCGGCTCGGCTTTGAAGCCCAAGGGGAACCCTTCGAGGAAGCCGGCATACCGCACTTGACCATGCGTCGAGCACTCGCATGAGCGACGTGCCCGACCAGGCCCCCCGCAGTCAGGACAAGCGGGGCGTCCTCGTGCTGGCGGCCATGCTGCTGCTGGTCCCCGCTGTCGGCGTGCCCAGCGAACTGGTGCTGCAGGACACCCTCAAATCCGCCCTGGTGGCTTTCGGCACGCTGAGCGCGGCATTGCTGCTGTGCTGGCAGAGGCTGCGCGCTCCCGCGCCCCTGCTGGCCTGGCATGCGCTGCTGTGGCTGCCTCTGTTGCTGCTGGCCTGGGCCTTGGGCAGCATGGCTTGGTCGCACAGCTATCTGGCCGGTGTGGAGGCCATACGCTGGGCACTCTTTGCCCTGCTGCTCGGGCTGGGTCTTAACACCCTGACCCTCGCGCGCCTGCCTCTGCTGGGCACGGGCATCCACTGGGGGGCAGTGCTGGCCTCGCTCTGGGTGGCGCTGCAGTTCTGGCTCGACCTGCGATGGTTCCCGCAATTGCCACCACCGGCCTCCACTTTTCTGAATCGCAACTTCTACGCCGAATACGTGCTCTGCACCCTGCCGTTCTCGGTGCTGCTGGCAGCCCAGGCCCGGGGCAGGGCGCAGATCGCGTTGCGGGTTTTCAGCACGGCCTTTAATGTGCTGGCGTTGCTGATGACGGGGACACGCTCAGCTTTGCTGGCCCTGCTGGTGCTGGCGCCCCTGCTGGTCTTCATCCTGTGGCGCTACCGCGCGCGTCTTGAATTTGCACGCTGGCTTCGTGCCGACCAAGTGCTGACCCTAGGTATTGTTCTGGGTACCCTGCTCGGGCTAGGCAGCCTGCCGACCGGCAATCCCTATCTTGCCCGCGAGGGCCTGGGGCAGACCGCGTTGGAGCGGGCCTTCATCCGGGGCCAGTCCCTGACAGCCACGACCGAATACAGCATAGGCTCGTCCAGCGTGCGCCTGCAGATGTGGCAGGCCACGTTGCGCCTGATCGCCGACCAGCCGCTCACCGGCGTGGGTGCCGGCGCCTGGGAGGTGGAAGTCCCCCTCTACCAGGCAGCGGGTACGCAGCTAGAGACCGACTACTACGTCCACAACGAATACCTGCAGTTGCTGGCCGAGTACGGTCCCATCGGCTGGGTCTTCGCGCTGACGCTGTGCTACTACCTGCTGCAGGCCGCGCGCCGGACCTGGCAGGAAGAGGCTGCAGGGGCGGTCGATCTGCAGGAGTGGCCCTGGCGCGCCATGCTGCTGTCCAGCCTGCTGGGCCTGTTCATTGTCAGCGGCGCAGGCTTCCCCTGGCGGCTGGCGGGGGCAGGGGCCTTGCTTGCGCTGTGTCTGGGCGCGCTGGCAGCGTCCGACCGGCGCTTGCAGCCTGACAAGGCAGCTACGGTCCGGCCCAGTGCACTGGGCCTGCG
>CAUPRZ010000155.1:0-5972 GCA_963513855.1 uncultured Hylemonella sp. | reverse complement strand
GGGCCTGACCCCTGAAATGTGGAGTCAGTTCATGGCCATGCAGGCGCCCATGATGCAGGGCCTGGTGACGCAGAACCTGGAGCAATCCAAGAACCTGTACCTGCAGATGCAGGAGCAGATGCAGAAGCAGGCCGAGCAGATGCTGGAGACCTTCGGACTCAAGCGCTAGCCGCGCTGCATGCAGGGATTTGGCGACCGCGCGACAATCCCGGCATGAGCAGCCGTCCTCCTCTGCGCATCGGCCTGTCGGCCCGCATCTTTCACCCCGAACCCGGGGCCAGCGGGCTCAAGACCAAAACCCTGCTGGTCTACGAGCAGAGCGTGGCCCAGTGGGCCATGTCGCGCGACGTGCTTTTGCTCATGATCCCTTCGGTGGTGCAGGGCGGCGAGTTGATGCGCAGCAATATCCGTCTGCGCGACTATGCGCACTACCTCGACGGCCTCATCCTGCAAGGCGGCGCCGACGTGAGCCCGCGCGCTTATGGTGAAGAGCCCTTGCGGCCCGAGTGGAGCGGCGACCCGGTGCGCGATGCCTACGAACTGGAGCTGGTGCACGAGTTCATGGAGGCGGACAAACCCGTGCTGGGCATCTGCCGCGGCATGCAGCTGCTCAACGTGGCCCTGGGCGGCTCGCTCTATCAGGACTTGCAGACCCAGCGCCCCGACACCACCGACCATGAAAGCGGCCAGTACGACCAGCATGTGCACAGCGTGCGCTTCAGTGCCGACGGGTTGATGGGCGGCTGGTTTGGCGGTCAGGAGGGTGGGCAGGTGGTGTCCATCCATCACCAGGGTGTCAACCGCCTGGGGCGCGACATGGTGGTGGAGGCGCAAAGTGAAGACGGCGTGGTGGAGGCCATACGCTGGAATGGCGACAGCTTTGTCTGCGGCGTGCAATGGCATCCGGAGTTCCATGGCCAACCCGCTGCGGGGTTGCTGGACTGCACGCCCCTGCTGGAAGCCTTCCTGGCCGCTGCGCAGAGCCGTTTGCCGGGTCTCTGAGCGTCATCCTGCCATCCACCGGCGAATGCTGGGACAATACGGGCCATGAGCGAAGTTTTGTCCCCTGCTGCCGCTGTGCAGCCCCCCAAAGTCGGTTTTGTCAGCCTGGGTTGCCCCAAGGCCCTGACGGATTCCGAGCTGATCCTCACCCAGCTGAGTGCCGAGGGTTACCAGACCTCCAAGACCTTCCAGGGGGCGGATCTGGTGATCGTGAACACCTGCGGTTTCATCGACGATGCCGTCAAGGAAAGCCTGGACACCATCGGTGAGGCCCTGGCCGAAAACGGCAGGGTCATCGTTACCGGCTGTCTGGGCGCCAAGACGGGCGAAGGCGGCGGCAATATGGTCAAGGAGATGCACCCCAGCGTGCTGGCCGTGACCGGCCCGCATGCCACGCAGGAGGTGATGGACGCGGTGCACGCCCACCTGCCCAAGCCGCACGATCCCTTCATCGATCTGGTGCCGGGCGCCTTTGGCGAGGCCGGGCTCAAGCTGACGCCGCGCCACTACGCCTACCTGAAGATCAGCGAGGGCTGCAACCATCGCTGCACCTTCTGCATCATTCCCTCCATGCGCGGCGATCTGGTCTCGCGCCCCGTGGGTGATGTGCTCAAGGAAGCGAAGGCGCTGTTTGAAGGCGGCGTGAAGGAGCTGCTGGTGATCAGCCAGGACACCTCGGCCTATGGCGTGGACGTGAAGTACCGCACGGGCTTCTGGGACGGCAAACCCGTCAAGACGCGTCTGCTGGACCTCGTGCAGTCCCTGGGGGCGTTGGCCGAGGCGCATGGCGCCTGGGTGCGCCTGCACTATGTCTATCCCTATCCGCATGTGGACGAGATCCTGCCGCTGATGGCGCAAGGCTTGGTGCTGCCTTATCTGGACGTGCCTTTCCAGCACAGCCATCCCGAGGTGCTGCGGCGCATGAAGCGCCCGGCCAGCGGCGAACGCAATCTGGAGCGCATCCAGCGCTGGCGCGAGATCTGCCCCGAGCTGGTGATCCGCAGCACCTTCATCGCTGGTTTCCCCGGTGAAACCGAAGAAGAGTTCGAACATCTGCTGGGTTTCATGCGCGAGGCGCAGATCGACCGCGCGGGTTGTTTCGCCTACAGCCCCGTGAAGGGCGCCACCGCCAACGATCTGCCGGGCATGCTGCCCGATGCGCTGCGCGAGGAGCGCCGCGCGCGTTTTATGGCCGTGGCCGAAGAGGTGTCGACAGCACGACTGCAGAGACGCATCGGTGCGACCATGCAGGTGCTGGTGGACAGCGCACCGGCCCTGGGCCGCAAAGGCGGGGTGGGCCGCAGTTACGCGGACGCGCCCGAGATCGATGGTCTGGTGCAGCTGCTGCCGCCCGAGAAGATCAGCAAGACGCTCAAGGTGGGGGAGTTCACGCGGGCGCGCATCGTGGGCACACGCGGGCATGACCTCGTGGCTGTGCCCGTCTGAAGCACGCTGTGCGCGGGCATGAAAAAAGCCGCTGCGATGCAGCGGCTTTTTCGTATCTTGGTGCCCAGAAGAGGACTCGAACCTCCACGATGTTACTCGCTAGTACCTGAAACTAGTGCGTCTACCAATTCCGCCATCTGGGCTCTCAGGACAAGAACAGGATTGTATATCAAGAATATCGCTCACTCCGGCGGCCTGCTGGAAGAAATCGAAGGGACCATCAGTGGACACCGTGATGGTCATGGTTTTGTGGTGCGTGACGATGGCGAGCCTGACATCTACCTGCCGTCGAATGAGATGCGTGCGGTGCTGCACAAGGACCGCGTCAAGGCGCGTGTGGTGCGTTTTGACCGCAAGGGTCGTCCGGAAGGGCGTGTGGTCGAGATCATCGAGCGTTCAGGCCAGGCCATCATCGGTCGCCTGCTGCAGGAAAGCGGTGTCTGGCTCGTCGCCCCTGAAGACAAACGCTACGGCCAGGACATCCTGATCCCCAAGGGAGGGACGGGCCAGGCCAAGGCCGGACAGGTGGTGGTGGTTGAGCTGGTGGAGCCGCCCGCGCTTTACGGCCAGCCCGTGGGGCGCATCAAGGAAGTGCTGGGCGAGGTTGACGACCCCGGTATGGAGATCGAGATCGCGGTGCGCAAGTACAGCGTGCCGCACGAGTTCTCCGAGGCCTGCATTGCGCAGGCCCGCGGCCTGCCCGACAAGGTGCGGCCGCAGGACCATAAGCACCGTGTTGACCTGACCGACGTGCCACTCGTGACCATCGATGGCGAAGATGCACGTGACTTCGACGACGCCGTCTACTGCGAACCCACGACCCAGGGCCGCGGCAAGAACGCCCCGCGCGGCTGGCGCCTGCTGGTGGCGATTGCCGACGTGAGCCACTATGTGGAGACCGGTACCGCCATCGACACCGATGCCTACGACCGCGCGACCAGCGTCTATTTCCCGCGCCGTGTGATACCCATGCTGCCGGAGAAGCTCTCCAACGGCCTGTGTTCGCTGAACCCTGATGTGGACCGCCTGTGCATGGTCTGCGACATGTTCGTGAGCAGCGAAGGCGAGGTCACGGCCTACCAGTTCTATCCGGCCGTGATGCACAGCCATGCGCGTTTCACCTACACCGAGGTGGCGGCCATCCTGGCCAACACGCGTGGGCCCGAGGCGGCCAAACGCAAGGATCGCATCCAGGATCTGATCCACCTGCACGACGTCTACCGCGCCTTGCTGGCTGCACGCGCCAAACGCGGTGCCGTGGACTTCGAGACCACCGAGACGCAGATCATCTGCGACGAGAGTGGGCGCATCGAGAAGATCGTGCCGCGCACGCGTAACGACGCACACCGCCTGATCGAGGAAGCCATGCTGGCGGCCAACGTCTGCAGCGCCGACTTCATCGGCCAGAGCAAACACGCCGGCCTGTTCCGTGTGCACGAGGGGCCGACCCCCGAGAAAAACGAATTGCTGCGCAACTACCTCAAGGCCACGGGCGTGGGGCTGACGATCAGCGAGGACCCCTCGCCAGCCGAATTCCAAGCCATCGCTATCGCCACCAAGGAACGGCCCGACGCGCAGCAGATCCATGCCATGCTGCTGCGCTCCATGCAGCAGGCCATCTACACACCGCACAACAGCGGCCACTTTGGCCTGGCCTTCGAGGCCTACACGCACTTCACGAGCCCGATCCGGCGTTATCCGGATCTGCTGGTGCACCGTGTGATCAAGGCCATCCTCGGCAAGACGCGTTACCACCTGCCGGCCCTGCCGACCCCGGGTGAGGCCCACGCCAAGCTCTCGAAGCGGATCGAGAAAAGCGAAGCCGCGAAGATGAAGGTCTCGGGGGAGAAGCCCAAGAAGGTCAGCGCCGAGCTCATGGCCTGGCAAGCCGCCGGCCTGCACTGCAGCGCCAACGAGCGTCGTGCCGACGAGGCCAGCCGTGATGTGGAGGCCTGGCTCAAGTGCAAGTACATGCGCGAGCACCTGGGCGAGGAATTCGGCGGTGTGGTGACGGCAGCCACGAGCTTCGGCCTGTTTGTCACGCTCGACGCCATGTACGTGGAAGGGCTGATCCACATCACCGAACTTGGTGGCGAGTACTTCCGCTTCGACGAGGCGCGCCAGGAGCTGCGTGGCGAACGCACCGGCATCCGCTACGCCATCGGCACCCGCGTGCGGGTGCAGGTCAGTCGTGTGGACCTGGACGGTCGGCGCATCGACTTCCGCCTGGTGCGTGAGGGCGAGGAGCTGACCAATCGTGCCCTGCGTGACAAGGGTCTGGCGCACGACGACGATGAAGCCACTGGAGTTCCCCGCAAGGCTTCACTCAAGCGCGCTGCGCGCAAGAGCAGTGACGCGCAGAAACGCGCCCTGCCTTCGCCCATCCAGGCGCTCAAGGCCTCGGTCAAGGCTGCGGCCAAGAAGGTGGTCGACAAGGCCAAGGGCAAAGGGCGCAAGACACGCCGCTGAGCCCTTGCGCCTGAATTTCAAAACGAGGAGACGAGATGAGTGAAACCAAGCGGGTGGCCATCGTCACCGGCGCGGGGACAGGCGTTGGCAAGGCGGCCACGCTGGCCCTGCTGAAGGATGGCTGGAACGTGGCCCTGGCCGGGCGCCGCAGCGAGCCGCTGCAGGCTGTGGCGCAGCAAAGCGGCGCCGGTGCGCGTGCGCTGGTGGTGTCCACCGATGTGGCCCAGGCTGAATCGGTGCGTGCCCTGTTTGAAGCCGCCGTGCAGGCCTGGGGCCGGGTGGATCTGCTGTTCAACAACGCTGGTGTCAATGCGCCGGGCATTCCACTCGAAGATCTGACGCTGGAGCAGTGGAAAAACGTGGTGGATATCAACTTCACCGGCATGTTCCTCTGCATCCAGCAGGCCTTCCGGGTCATGAAGGCGCAGAGCCCGCGCGGCGGTCGCATCATCAACAACGGTTCGATCTCGGCCCATGCCCCACGCCCCAATTCCATCGCCTACACGGCGACCAAACACGGGGTCATGGGCCTGACCAAAACCGCTTCGCTCGACGGGCGCAAGTACGACATCGTCGTGGGCCAGATCGACATCGGCAACGCCGGTACCGAGATGGCGCAGCGCATGGCCAAGGGCGTGCCCCAGGCCAATGGCGAGATTGCGGTGGAGCCGCTGATGGACGTGGCCATCGTCGGCCAGTCCGTGCTTTACATGGCCAATCTGCCGCCGGAGGCCAATGTGCTCTTCCACACGGTGATGGCCAGCAAGATGCCCTTTGTCGGGCGTGGCTGAGGCTTAGTGCTTTAGGGCTGGATCGCCTGCGCCAGCGCGCCGGCGGTCAGTGCTTCGTGTGCGGGCCAGAGGTCGGCAGCATGGCCGTGTTCCCACACGGCCGCGCAGGCCGCATCAAAGTCCCCCTGTCCCCGGGCCAACCGGGCACCCACCAGGCCGGCCAGCACATCGCCCGTACCTGCCGTGGCCAGGCGGGCATTGCCGGTGGGGTTGATGGCGGGTGTGAAGTCGGGTGCGGCGATGACCGTGCCCGAGCCCTTGAGC
>CAUPRZ010000154.1:0-6052 GCA_963513855.1 uncultured Hylemonella sp. | reverse complement strand
GGCAAAACCTTCGAATGGTCACACCTGCCTCCAAGCGTCAACGCTCACCTCGTCTTGAGTGGTGGACTCACGCCTGCAAACGTGGCCGACGGCATCCGGCAGCTACGGCCACGCTGTAAATCGCTGGCCGTGGACGTCAGTTCCGGTGTCGAAGCCTCCAAAGGCATCAAGGACACCGGCAAGATCCACCAGTTCGTCGCCGCTGTGCGCGCGACGGACATCTCCCTCGCAGGTTAAACATGTTTGATTACCAACAGCCCGATCCTTCGGGCCATTTCGGCATCTATGGCGGCAGCTTTATCAGCGAAACGCTGACCCAGGCTGTCAACGAGCTCAAGGCGGCCTACGCCCAGTACCAGCACGACCCGGACTTCCTCGCTGAATTCCAGGATGAGCTGGCCCACTTCGTCGGTCGCCCTTCCCCGATCTATCACGCCGCGCGCATGAGTCGCGAGCAGGGTGGCGCGCAGATCTTCCTCAAGCGCGAGGACCTCAACCACACGGGCGCGCACAAGATCAACAACACCATCGGCCAGGCACTCTTGGCCCGCCGCATGGGCAAGCCGCGCATCATTGCCGAGACCGGGGCCGGTCAGCACGGTGTGGCCACGGCCACCATCTGCGCGCGTTATGGCCTGGAATGTGTGGTCTACATGGGCTCGGCCGACGTCAAGCGCCAGAGCCCCAACGTCTACCGTATGAACCTGCTGGGCGCCACCGTGGTGCCCGTGGAGTCCGGCAGCAAGACCCTCAAGGATGCGCTCAACGAGGCCATGCGCGACTGGGTGGCCAATGTGGACAACACCTTCTACATCATCGGCACCGTGGCCGGACCGCATCCCTACCCGATGATGGTGCGCGACTTCCAGAGCGTGATCGGCAAGGAGTGTCTGGTGCAGATGCCCGAGATGCTGGCGCGTGCCGGGTGCAAGTCGCCACAGCCCGATGCGGTGGTCGCCTGCGTGGGCGGCGGCAGCAATGCCATGGGCATCTTCCACCCCTACATCGAGCACGAGAAAACGCGCCTGATCGGCGTGGAAGCCGCGGGCGAAGGCATGGACAGCGGCAAACACTCGGCCTCGCTGCAACGCGGCAGCCCGGGCGTGCTGCACGGCAACCGCACCTATGTTCTGCAGAACGAGGACGGCCAGGTGACCGAGACCCACAGCATCAGCGCCGGCCTGGACTACCCCGGCGTCGGCCCCGAGCATGCCTACCTCAAGGACATCGGCCGCGCCGAATACGTGGGCATCACTGACACCGAGGCCCTGGCCGCCTTCCACTACCTCTGCCGTACCGAAGGCATCATCCCCGCACTGGAATCCAGCCATGCCGTGGCCTATGCCATGAAACTGGCCAAGACCCTGCGAGCGGACCAATCCATCCTGGTCAGCCTCTCGGGCCGGGGCGACAAGGACATCGGCACCGTGGCCGATCTCTCGGGCGCGGATTTCTACGACCGCCCCTCGATGCGTGGCATCTCGGTCAAGGGCGGGGAGGTACAGAAATGAGCCGCATCGCCGCCACCTTCGCTGCCCTGCAGACCAGCCAGCGCAAGGCCCTGATTCCTTTCATCACCGCTGGCTACCCCTACCCCGACATCACCCCCGAGCTCATGCACGGCATGGTGGCCGCCGGTTCCGACGTGATCGAACTGGGCGTGCCCTTCTCCGACCCCAGCGCCGACGGCCCGGTGATCCAGGCTGCCGGTGACAAGGCCCTGGCCGCCGGCATCGGCCTGCGCCAGGTGCTGGAAATGGTGCGAGTCTTCCGTCAGAAGAACGCCTCAACCCCCGTGGTCCTGATGGGTTACGCCAACCCCATCGAACGCTACAACCAGCTGCACCAGGCCACTGGCGACAACGCCTTCGCACGCGACGCGGCCGCCGCCGGCGTCGACGGCGTGCTGGTGGTGGACTACCCGCCCGAGGAATGCGAAGGCTTCGCCGCCGCGCTGAAAAAACACGGTCTGGACCTGATCTTCCTGCTGGCCCCCACCAGCACGGACGAGCGCATGGCCCAGGTGGCCCGTGTGGCCAGCGGCTACGTCTATTACGTCTCGCTCAAGGGCGTGACGGGCGCCGGCACCCTGGACACGGGCGCTGTGGAAGCCATGCTGCCGCGCATCCGCCAGCACGTGAAGGTGCCGGTGGGTGTGGGTTTCGGCATACGGGATGCGGCCAGCGCCCGGGCCGTAGGCCGGGTGGCCGATGCCGTGGTGATCGGCACCCGGATCATTCAGCTGATCAACCCGCTGCCACGGGCACAAGTCGTTACCGCCGCCTCGGATTTCCTGCGGGAAATCCGTCAGGCTTTGGATAGATAATGCCGGTTTGGGTCCGTTACGGACCCCCGCCTTAGCGAAGGGAACACCCCATGAGTTGGCTCGAAAAACTTCTGCCCCCCAAGATCCAGCCCACCGACCCGGCGGACCGCCGCAGCGTGCCCGAAGGCCTGTGGATCAAATGCCCGAGCTGTGAGTCCGTGCTCTACAAGACCGATCTGGAGCAGAACCAGAACGTCTGCCCGACCTGCAGCCACCACCACCGCATCGACGCACGCACCCGCCTCAACCTCTTCCTGGACAACGAGGGCCGCTACGAGATCGGTCAGGAAGTGCTGCCGGTGGACGCGCTCAAGTTCAAGGACAGCCGCAAATACCCCGAACGCCTCAAGGAGGCCATGGAAGCCACGGGCGAGACCGACGCCCTGGTGGTCTTGGGCGGCGCTGTGCACGGCATCGGCGTCGTGGCGGCGGCTTTTGAATTCGGCTTCATGGGCGGATCCATGGGCTCCGTGGTCGGCGAGCGCTTCGTGCGCGGCGTCGAAACCGCGATCGAGCAGAAGGTGCCCTTCCTGTGCTTCACTGCCACCGGTGGTGCCCGCATGCAGGAAGGCCTGCTGTCCCTGATGCAGATGGCCAAGACCAATGCGGCCCTGACCCGTCTGGCCAAGAAGAAACTGCCCTACATCAGCGTGCTGACCGACCCCACCATGGGTGGCGTGAGTGCCGGCTTCGCCTTTGTGGGTGACGTGGTGATCGCTGAGCCCAAGGCCCTGATCGGCTTTGCCGGCCCGCGCGTGATCGAGAACACCGTGCGTGTGAAGCTGCCCGAAGGCTTCCAGCGTGCCGAGTTCCTGCAGGAAAAGGGGGCCGTGGACTTCATCTGCGACCGTCGCGAACTGCGCAAGACCATCGCCAACACCCTGGCCATGCTGCAGCGTCAGCCAGCCGATGCTGTGATCTGAAGAGTCCCTGGCTCCTGAGACAAAACCGGCCTCGTGCCGGTTTTTGTTTTACAGCAGGGCAATACCCTGCACATGCCCCAGCACGATCAGAGCGATCTGCAGGAGCACGAGCAGCACCAGGGGCGAGAGATCAATACCCCCCACCAGGGGCACAAAACGGCGTATCGGTGCCAGCACCGGGTGCACCAGCCGTTCGATGACATCGGACAGCACAGTATTGGACTGCACCCAGGAGAGCACGGCATAGACGATGACCAGGCCCGTCAGCCCCGAAATCATGATCTTCACCACCCCGAAAATGGCCAGGATCAACACCGAGACATAGTTGTAGCCAAAGCCCAGCCAGACCCAGAGCAGGGTGAACTGCAGCAGCACGATCAGGTAGGCCGCCAGCAGGCTGGACAGGTCCCAACGGCCCGCAGACGGGACAAAACGCCGCAGGGGCAGCACGATCCAGTCGGTCAGGGCAAAGACAAAACGCCCCAGCGGGTTGCCCGAACGCGCGGACATGGGGATGCGCTGATGCTGCATGTACAGGCGCAAAAGACAGGCGCCGCCGAGCACGCCGGCAATGACTTCGAGCAGCAGGGAGACAATCTGGAACAGCATGGGAAGGGTCCGGGTCTGGGGTCAGGGCTGCGGGCATGATAGCGTCATTAAAATAGCGGGTTTGGGCCATCTCAGTAGCCCGGCCTTACCCAACCCACACCTCATGTCCGAACAACACACCCCCGCCCCGGCCCAGGATGAAAACCAGCTGATCGCCGAACGGCGCGAAAAGCTCAAGACCATCCGCCAGCAGCAGGCCGCGGGCCAGGGCCCGGCCTTCCCCAACGATTTCAAGCCAGCCGACCGTGCCGCCGACCTTTTTGCTGCGCACGCCGGCCAGACGGCCGAGGGCCTGCTGGAGCAGGCACCGCGCGCCAGCGTGGCCGGCCGCATGATGCTCAAGCGCGTGATGGGCAAGGCCAGCTTTGCCACCCTGCAGGACAGCACGGGCCGCATCCAGCTCTACGTCACCCGCGACGCTGTGGGGGAAGACGTCTATGCCGCCTTCAAGCACTGGGATCTGGGTGACATCCTGGCCGCCGAGGGCACGGTCTTCAGGACCAAGACCGGTGAGCTCTCCATCCAGGTCAGCCAGGTGCGCCTGCTGACCAAGAGCCTGCGCCCCATGCCGGACAAGTTCCATGGCATGGCCGACCAGGAGATGAAGTACCGCCAGCGTTACGTGGACCTGATGACGGACGAAGAGGCGCGCAAACGTTTTGTCGCCCGCAGCAAGGCCGTGAGCTCGATCCGTGACTACATGGTCACGCACAACTTCCTCGAAGTTGAAACCCCCATGCTGCACCCCATCCCGGGTGGTGCCAATGCCAAGCCCTTCGTGACGCACCACAACGCGCTGGACCAGGAGATGTTCCTGCGCATCGCGCCCGAGCTGTACCTGAAACGTCTGATCGTCGGCGGCTTCGAGCGTGTGTTCGAGATCAACCGCAGCTTCCGCAACGAAGGCATCTCGGTACGTCACAACCCCGAATTCACGATGATGGAGTTTTATGCGGCCTACTGGGACTACCAGGACCTCATGACCTACACCGAGGGCCTGATCCGCCATGTCGCGGTGCAGGCCGCAGGCACGCTGCAGCTGAGTTATGGCGGCAAGCCCGTGGACCTGTCCCAACCCTTCCGCCGCCTGACCATCCGCGAAGCCATCATCGAACACAGCGAAGCCGGCAGCGCCCATGTGGACGACAGCGCCTGGCTCATCCCGGCACTCAAGAAGCTGGGCCTGAACGAAGAGAAAAACAAGCTCTCAACCCGCACGCTGGCCAGCCTGCAGGTGCTGTACTTTGAAGAGGTCGTGGAGGAGAAACTCTGGGAGCCCACCTTCATCTGCGAACACCCGGTGGAAATCTCGCCGCTGGCCCGCGCCAGCGACAAGCACCCCGAGGTGACCGAGCGTTTCGAGCTCTACATCACGGGCCGCGAGTTCGGCAACGGCTTCTCCGAACTCAACGACGCCGAGGAGCAGGCGGCGCGTTTCCAGAGCCAGGTGACCGCCAAGGACAGCGGTGACGACGAAGCCATGTTCTTCGACCACGACTTTGTGCGCGCGCTCGAATACGGCATGCCGCCCACGGGTGGCTGCGGCGTCGGTCTGGACCGCCTCATGATGCTGCTGACCGACAGCCCCAGCATCCGCGACGTGATCCTCTTCCCGGCGCTGCGCCGCGAGAGCTGAACACGGCCACGGGGTGAAGTACCTCACGGGCTACCCCGAGCCCCTGCTCGCCCAGGTACGCCAGTTGCTGGCCCAGAACCGCCTGGGCGAGCACCTGCGCCAGCGTTATCCGCAGCGGCACGAGGTGCGCAGCGACCGAACCCTGTTCGATTACGTTCAGGAGCTGAAGGCCGACTACCTGCGCAGCAGCGAGCCGTTGAACAAAGTTTGTTTCGACAACAAGCTACACGTCATGCGGCACGCCCTGGGTACGCACACCAGCGTGTCACGGGTGCAAGGTGGCAAGCTCAAGGCCAAGCGAGAAATCCGCATCGCCGCCCTGTTCAAGGACACCCCGCCCGAGTTTCTGAAGATGATCGTGGTGCACGAACTGGCCCATCTGCGGGTGCGTGAACACGACAAGGCCTTCTACCAGCTCTGCGCCCACATGGAGCCGAACTACGCCCAGTACGAGTTCGACCTGAGGCTCTACCTCACCCATCTCGAGGCCAGCGAGGCCTGATTCAGGGCAGCAGATCCAACGCGTGCATATAGGCCGGACTGACCATCAGCTCGTCC
>CAUPRZ010000153.1:0-6058 GCA_963513855.1 uncultured Hylemonella sp. | reverse complement strand
GCACCACGAAGCCGGTGTGGCCATGGGTAAGGTGGTGCAGGCCGGCCAGCGTTATGCGCGCTGCATGGGACTGGACAGCAAGGGCCTGGAGCAGGCCACCCAGCGCGCGCGCGACAATCTGGCCGAACTGGCGCGCGCCATCGACTTTCGGGTGGCCCCCGAATCGGCCGCAGCCCGCCTGCTGCAGAACACGCCGGCAGCCGGCAGCCCGCCCGTGCAGGGCAACGGTTTCCAGGACTCTGTCGGCTCCTACGAGCTGCACGCCACCCAGCCCGTGACCCCTGAACAGGTGGCGGCGCTGGCGCGCGAATCGCAGCACGTGGCCGAGATGCTGGCGGCCGGCATCCAGGACATCACCAACGCCATGGTGGAAGACTTCAAGCTGCCTGACATCCTGCGCATGATCCTGGAGACCATGTTCCGCGCCATGCAGTTCCGCCAGATCGTGTTCTGCATGCGCGATACCAAACAAGATGCGCTCACGGGCCGCTTCGGCCTCGGCACCGGCGTGGAACGTATCGTCAAGAGCTTCCACATCCCCCTGCATCCGGCCCAGCCCGATCTTTTTGCCGCCGTCTGCAGCAAGGGCGCTGACACCATGATCAGCGACGCCAGCGAAGAGCGCGTGGTGTCACGTCTGCCGGACTGGTACCGCCAGACTGTCCACGCGCCCACCTTTCTGCTGCTGCCCCTGGTCCTCAAGGGCGCGCCTTTTGGCCTGATCTATGCCGACAAGGGGGAGCCGGGGGAGTTGCAGTTGGGGGAGAAGGAGCTGGCGCTGTTGCGGACCTTGCGCAACCAGGCTGTGATGGCGTTTCGGCAGTCTTCTTGATTCTTTTTTTATGAGGTGTTGGTTTGCGTGGCAAGCCGGGTCTCGCCCCGGCAGGCGAGGTACTTTTCTTTGCTTCGCCAAAGAAAAGTACCCAAAAGAAAGGCGACCCTGGTGTCTGTGACCTCGGCTGCGCCGAGGCAACCTGCGGTGCTCGACTTGGCCGGGGTCTGCGCAAACTCGGCTAGCGCCTCAAACATGCGCAGCCCTGGATCCGTCCAAGTCTGCGCTCCTCGGCACAGACACAAGGGTGGGGAGCGGATACCGAAAACCCGCAAGCCTCGTATCTCTGGTCTTCGGTTTTTGTTTTCCTAGCTCCCACCGCCGTGTGCGGAGGCGAGTAGCGCAGGAGCGGGCGGAAAAAGAGAGCCGCATGTCTGAGCCCGCAGGGCGAGTTTGCGGATCTCCCGCCCGGTCCGAGCAACGCAGCGTGCCCGTAGCGCAGCGCAGGGACGACGCACCCGGCTCGCCTTCTCTTTGCTTACTTTCTCTTGGCGAAGCAAGAGAAAGTGAGTCGCCCGCCGGGGCGAGACCCGGCCTGCCACGTCAGCCGGGAATGCAACAGAAAGAGGAAAAGGCGCTTACTGCGCCACCCATCCCCCATCCATATTCCAGATGGCACCCCGCACATTGTTGCCAGCCGGCGAGCAGAAGAACACCGCCAGCCCGCCCAGCTCTTCGGGGGTGGTGAACTGCATTGAAGGTTCTTTCTCGCCCAGCAGGACCTTCTTGGCTTCTTCGTTGGATATCTTGAGTGCCGCGGCCTTGGCGTCCACCTGTTTCTGCACCAGCGGGGTCAGCACCCAGCCCGGGCAGATGGCGTTGCAGGTCACGCCTGTGGTGGCGTTTTCCAGCGCGGTGACCTTGGTCAGGCCCACGATGCCGTGTTTGGAGGCCACGTAAGCCGACTTCTCCGCCGAGGCCACCAGTCCGTGCGTGGATGCCACGTTGATGATGCGGCCCCAGTTGGCGGCGCGCATAGCCGGCAGGGCCAGACGTGTGGTGTGAAAGGCGCTGGTCAGGTTGATGGCGATGATGGCGTCCCAGCGCTCGGGCGGGAAGTCTTCGATGCGCGAGACGTGCTGGATGCCTGCGTTGTTGACCAGGATGTCGACACGACCGAACTGGGCGGCAGCGGACTTCATCATGTCCTCGATCTCGGCGGCCTTGCTCATGTCGGCGCCGTGGTAACCCACCTTCACGCCCAGCGCTGCGATCTCGGCCTTGGGGCCTTCGGCGTCGCCGAAGCCATTGAGCACGATGTTGGCGCCCTGGCGGGCCAGTTCCTTGGCAATCCCCAGACCAATGCCGCTGGTGGAGCCGGTGACGAGGGCGGTTTTACCTTTGAGCATGTGCTGATCTCCGATGAGGGCGGTAGGTATGAATTAGGATGATGCCACGCGCATCCGATTCTGTTTTTGAATTTCACCATGTCCGAACCTACGCTGAACTACGTATCCTGTCCCGACGCCAGCGGTGGCCATCGCATGGCGTACTGGCAGTGGGGCCGGCCCGATGCGCCCCACGTGGTGCTCTGCGTGCATGGCCTCTCACGCCAGGGACGCGACTTCGACGTGCTGGCCCAGGCCCTGCTGGTACGCGGTGGCAACAATCTGCGGGTGGTCTGCCCCGACGTGGTGGGGCGCGGCCAGAGCGACTGGCTGAGCGACCCCATGGGCTACCAGGTACCGGCCTACGCCGCCGACATGGCGGTGCTGCTGGCCCAGCTGCAGCCCACGACCCTGGACTGGGTGGGCACCAGCATGGGCGGACTGATCGGCATGGTCCTGGCAGGCCAGCCCTCCCTGCCTTTCAAGGTACGCCGGCTTGTGCTCAATGATGTCGGCCCGACTATCCAGTGGCAGGCCATCCAGCGCATCGGCGAATACCTGGGCGCACCCGTGCGTTTCAGCTCGGTCGAACAGGCCGCGGACGCCCTGCGCCTGATTTCCGTGGGTTTCGGCCCGCATACACGTGAACAGTGGCTGGCGCTGACCCGACCCATGGTCAAGCCTGCGCCTGAAGGCGACGGTCGGCTGATGCTGCATTACGACCCGGCCATTGCCGCGCCCTTCCGTGTGCTCACGCCCGAAAGCTCGGCCCAGGGTGAAGTCCAGCTCTGGCAGCTCTACGACGCCATCTGTGCCGATACCCTGCTGCTGCGCGGCGCCCAGTCCGATCTGCTGACCGTCGAGACGGCCCGGACCATGACGCAACGCGGGCCACATGCACGCCTGGTGGAATTCGACGGCGTAGGCCATGCGCCCACGCTGGTGGCCGAGGACCAGGTGCGCGCGGTCTGCGACTTCCTGCTCGGCGATTGAGGCGGGCCATATGAAAAGCCACGCTTCCGAACTCTCCGGCGGCGAGTCCCGCGCTCCGCTGATCGAGGCCACCGCCAACAGCCTGCCCGAGCAGGCCCATGCGCTGGCCCGTGCGCGCGCCTTTGCCGAGCCCCTGCTGGCCAGCGAAGCGCTGGACACGGGCGAGAACACCCTGGACCACGCCGATGCCGTGGCTGCCATTCTTCAGGCCATCGGCGGCTCCGAGGCCATGCAGGCGGCCAGCTACCTGGTCTATGCCTGCAACCACCTGAACAAGCCGCAGGAGACCATCACCAAGGCCTTCGGCGCAGGTTATGCCGAACTGGCCGTGGAAACGACCAAGCTGGTGCAGGTGCAACGCCAGGCGCGCGCCGCCCAGCTGGCCGCAGAGCGCAGTGGCACGCCCGTGCCCATGGCCCAGACCACGGCGATGCAGACCGAAAACGTGCGCAAGATGCTGCTGGCCTTCTCGCGCGATCTGCGCGTGGTGCTGCTGCGCCTGGCCTCACGCCTGCAGACCCTGCGCCACTTTGCAGCCACCAAACGGCCCGTGCCCGCGGGCCTGGCGGCGGAGTCGCTCCACGTCTTCGCACCCCTGGCCAACCGCCTGGGTATCTGGGAGATCAAATGGGAGATGGAAGACCTGTCCTTCCGTTTCCTCGAACCCGAGACCTACAAGCAGATCGCCCGTCTGCTGGATGAAAAGCGTATCGAGCGCGAAGACTATGTGACCCAGTTGCGCGAGCGCCTGGAAACCGAGTTGCGCGCCCAGGGCATCACGGCCCAGGTGCAGGGCCGGCCCAAGCACATCTACAGCATCGTCAAGAAGATGCGTGGCAAGTCGCTGGACTTTGATCATGTCTATGACGTGCGTGCCCTGCGCATCATCGTGCCCTCGGTGCCTGACTGCTACGCCGCATTGAGCTGGGTGCACAGCCAGTTCACGCCGGTGACTGAAGAGTTCGACGACTACATCGCTAAGCCGAAGGCCAACGGCTACCAGTCCCTGCACACCATCGTGCGCGACGCCGAAGGCCGACCGATTGAGATCCAGATCCGCACCCAGGATATGCACCAGCATGCCGAGCACGGCGTGGCCGCGCACTGGGCTTACAAGGAGGCCGGTGCCAAGGGCTACAGCGGCGTCAGCGCCGACAGCGCCTACGACGCCAAGATCGCCGTGCTGCGCCAGCTGCTGGCCTGGGAGCGTGACCTCTCGGGCCCGCAGCAGGCCCAAGCTGTGTTCGAGGACCGCATCTACGTGCTCACGCCCGAGGCTGCCATCGTCGAATTGCCCCAGGGCGCCACCGCAGTGGACTTCGCCTACAGCGTGCACACCAACCTGGGCCACCGCTGTCGCGGCGCACGGGTGGACGGCGCCATGGTGCCGCTGAACACGGCGCTGAAAAACGGCCAGACGGTGGAGATCGTCACCGCCAAGGAGGGCGGCCCCTCGCGCGACTGGCTCAACACCGAACTCGGCTTCCTGGCCAGCCCGCGGGCCCGCAGCAAGGTGCGCGCCTGGTTCAACGCCCAGGCCACACACGAGACCATCGCCCGCGGTCGCGAGGCGGTGGAAAAACTGCTGCAGCGCGAGGGCAAGACGGCCATCAAGCTTGACGATCTGGCCGCCCAGCTAGGCTTCAGTTCGGCCGAGGCGCTGTTCGAGGTGGTGGGCAAAGACGAATTCTCCCTGCGCAGCATCGAGACCGTGCTGCGCCCGGCCGAGCCTCTGCTGCCCCCGGACGAACATGCCCTGCTCAAGAAGATCCGGACCGGCAGCGCCAGCCGCGGCGGGGTGCTGGTCGTGGGCGTCGATTCCCTGCTGACCCAGCTGGCCAAGTGCTGCAAGCCTGCGCCACCCGACGACATCCGCGGCTTCGTGACGCGCGGCAAGGGTGTCAGCGTGCACCGCACGGACTGCTCCAATCTGCGCGAACTGGTCCGCCAGAACGGCGAGCGCGTGATCGAGGTTGAATGGGGAACGCCCAAGGGCGATGTGGCGCCCGTCTATCCCGTCGACGTCACAGTTGAGGCCTCCGATCGCCAGGGCCTGCTGCGCGACATCCTGGAAATCTTCGCCAAGGAAAAGATCAACGTCGTCGGCGCCCAGACCCAGACCATCAAGGGCGTGGCCTGGATGACGCTGACGGTAGAGATTTCGGATTCTGGGCGCCTGGGCAAGGTGCTGGCGACCGTCGCGGCCTTGTCAGGCGTGCGGACGGCGCGGCGGCGCTGAAACTCGCGCCGGCCTGCCCCAGCCGCCGCAGCGAGACACGTCAATCCACGGATCAGAGGGCGCGGTTCAAGTCCACTTCCAATCCGGCCTGTTTCATGGCCCGGGCCAGCAACAAGCGCCACAGGCCTGCGTCGTCCATGGGCAGACTCGTGATCCCGTCCCACGGGGGTAACTTTGCCGCAGGGCCTGAGACCAGCAGGCAGAGGCGCGTCCGGCCCAGTGCGCCCAGCAGGTAACCGAACTCCAGCAGGAGCTGGGGCGACAAGGCCTGCGGTATCCCGGTCGTCGTATCCAGGGTGCTGGCAGGCAGGATCACGATGGCGTATTGCAGATGGCTCAGGTCTTCAAGTCGATTGAAGAAAGGGCTATCGGCTGGCCTGGCTGACTCGGGCTCGGGCACGGCCTGCAACTCCAGCTGCTGCACGAGGTCCCAGATGGCTGCACGGATCTGTGCATCGTGGTGGCAGATGACTGCGACGCGGGCGTTTTTTGAGGCCGCTTCGGCAGCGGAGCGGGGCACGGCCGCCGCTGGTGCCGGAGCCTTGGCAGCTGTGGGTGTGGGTGTGGGTGTGGGTGTGGGTGGAGCAGGAGCAGGAGCAGGAGCAGGAGCAGGAGCAGGAGCAGGAGCAGGAGCAGGAGCAGGAGCGGGAGCAGGAGCAGGAGCAG
>CAUPRZ010000152.1:0-6061 GCA_963513855.1 uncultured Hylemonella sp. | reverse complement strand
CGACCACAACAAAGGCCACCACAACCACCGAAATCGGGTACATCAGGGCTGACTTGATTTTCTGCTTGATGGCCTGGGTTTTTTCCATGTAGACCGCGAGACGGTCCAGCAACTGGTCCAGGATACCGGCGGCCTCGCCGGCTTCGACCAGGTTGCAGTAGAGGCTGTCGAAATAGATCGGGTACTTGCGGAAGGCCGTGCTCAGGGATGTACCGGTCTCGACATCGTTGCGGATGTCATTGAGCAGACGTGTCACGCTGGGGTTGGGGTTGCCCCGCGCCACGATGTCGAAAGCCTGCAGCAGCGGCACGCCGGCCTTCATCATGGTGGCCAGCTGGCGCGTGAAAATCGTCAAATCCTTCGATGTGACCTTCTTGCCTGAACTCATTCGGCGCTTCTTGACTTTGCCTGGCAGGATGCCCTGGCGGCGCAGGGAGGCCAGCACCTGGTTCTCGCCGGCGGCGCGCATCTCGCCGCGCATCAGCTTGCCGTTGCGATCTTTGCCTTCCCACTCGAAGACGACTTCCTTGGCGCCTTTTGCTTGTGCTGTTGCCATGTTGTCCCCTGAAGCTCCGGTTTGTTTATTCGTTGGTGACGGCCAGGACTTCTTCGAGTGAAGTCAGACCCTGCTTGACCTTGTGCAGGCCGGATAGACGCAGCGAGCGCACGCCCTCGCTTTGTGCCTGCTTGGCGATGTCCAGGGCCGAGCCGTCGCGCAGGATGATGCGCTGGATCTCCTCACTGATCGGCATCACCTGGTAGATGCCCACGCGACCCTTGTAGCCGTTGTTGCAGGCCGAGCAACCGACCGGGCGATAGTTCATCCAGGAACCGTCGAGCTCGTCGGGGCTGAAGCCGGCATCAAGCAGCGTCTTCTTGGGGACCTCGATCGGCGCCTTGCAGTTGGTGCACAAACGGCGCGCCAGGCGCTGTGCCGTGATGAGGATCACGCTGGAGGCAATGTTGAAGGGCGCGATTCCCATATTGCGCATGCGTGTGAGCGTGGTCGGCGCCTCGTTGGTGTGCAGGGTCGACATGACCAGGTGACCGGTCTGGGCGGCCTTGATCGCGATGTCGGCGGTTTCCAGGTCGCGGATTTCGCCCACCATGATGATGTCCGGATCCTGGCGCAGAAAGGATTTGAGTGCGGCGGCAAAGGTCAGGCCGGCCCTGTCGTTGACGTTGACCTGATTCACGCCAGGCAGGTTGATTTCCGAGGGGTCCTCGGCCGTGGCGATGTTGACGCCTGGTTTGTTCAGCAGGTTCAGACAGGTGTAGAGCGAGACCGTCTTGCCCGAGCCGGTCGGGCCGGTCACCAGGATCATGCCGTAGGGGCGCGCGATGGCCTTGAGCAGGCGTTCCTTTTCCTGCGGGTCATAACCCAGTGCGTCGATGCCCAGCTTGGCGCTGCTCGGATCCAGGATACGGATCACGATCTTCTCGCCGAAGAGCGTGGGCAGGGTGCTGACACGGAAGTCGATGACACGCTCCGGCCCCACCTTGAGCTTCATCTTGCCGTCCTGCGGCACACGCTTCTCCGAGATGTCCATCTTGGAGATGACCTTGATGCGCGAGGCCAGCTTGTCCTTGATGGCTACCGGCGGTGACGCGATCTCGCGCAATTCACCATCGATGCGAAAGCGCACCCGGTAGTTGTGCTCGTAGGGTTCGAAGTGCAGGTCCGAGGCGCGCATGCCGATGGCGTCGATCAGCATCTTGTGCAGGAACTTGACGACCGGCGCATCCTCCACCTCGGAGGTCGCTGAGTCGGCGCTGCTGGTATCGGCATCGGTCGTGAATTCGTCGAACTCGATGTCGCCGCCGACGATGTTGTCGATAGCTTCCGAGGCAGTGGTGGCATGGGCCTCAACCAGCTTGAGCAGCTTGTCGTATTCCGCAATGATCCAGTCCACCCCCATCTGGCTGGCAAACTTGATTTTTTCTGCTGCTGCTTGATCCGAAGGATCGGCCGTCGCCACCACCAACCGGTTGCTGCGCTTGCCCAGCACCACCACCCGGTAATCCTGGCAGATCCGCGGGTCCAGCAGTTCCTTGGGCAGGCGGTTGACGTCCACGGCGTCCAGATCCACCAGCGGGGCAGCGAAGGCGGCTGACATGGTGTGGGCCAGATCGGCGGCTGAAACGGCACCCGAACCGGTGAGCTCGGCGATGAAGCTGGACTTGTTGGCCGCAGCCCGACGGTAGATTTCTTCGGCGGACTTCTGCTCGAGCTTACCGGCCAGAATCAAGGCGCGCCCAAGCCCGGGAAGGGCAATAGGAGCATTCTCGCGGTGGATGGCGGTGTCGACGGCGGCCATGGATTTGTGGTATCGGTTTTCCGAGGGAAACCCGCAGATCATCGCCGATAGGCCGCCTGATGTAAACGAGAGACGGGGGGCATTTTGCAAGCAGACGTTGCGGCGCAACATGGCTTGCCATGAGAGGGGACCTTCGTGCGCCGCAGCATGCGGAGCCAGAGGGCTCAAGGACAGAGGGAGGGCCGGGAAAGATTGGTCGGAATGAGAGGATTCGAACCTCCGACCCCTTCGTCCCGAACGAAGTGCGCTACCAGGCTGCGCTACATTCCGACATTTCGAATCAACAGAGCGTCAGGTTTGACGCCCCAGCAACTGAGACGCCAATTGTATCAAACTGGCGGCATGGGTTCCCCGGGGGAGCTGACGGGCCGCGGCGATGGCGCGCTCCGCCTCGCGGGCGGCGGCAGCGCGCGCCACGTCCAGGGCGCCGGTCCGGCGCACGATCTCGATCACCTGGCTCAGCTCGGTGACCGAGCCGTTTTCGATGGCGCTGCGGATCAGCTGGCGCTCAGCAGCACTTCCGCGCTGCATGGCAGCAATGAGAGGCAGGGTGGCCTTGCCTTCGCGTAGATCATCGCCCAGGCTCTTGCCCATGATGGCGGCATCACCTGCGTAGTCCAGCACATCATCGATGACCTGGAAGGCCGTGCCCAGGGCCTGACCGTATTCGGCGCAGGCTTCTTCCAGTCGGGGTTCGGCCTCGGCCAGGATGGCGCCGCAGCGCGCGCTGGCCTCGAAGAGTTTGGCGGTCTTGGAGCGGATCACCTGCAGATAGCCGGCCTCGTCCAGGTCGGCGTTGTGCATGTTCATGAGCTGCTGCACCTCGCCCTCGGCGATCACATTGGTGGCGTCGGCCAGCACCTGCATGATGCGCATGCTTTCCGCTTCCACCATCATCTGGAAGGCGCGGGAATAGAGGAAGTCCCCTACCAGCACGCTGGCCGGGTTGCCGAAGGCCTCGTTGGCCGTGGCATTGCCGCGGCGCAGGGTGGAGTCGTCCACCACGTCGTCATGCAAGAGGGTGGCCGTGTGGATGAATTCGACCACGGCCGCCAGCGTATGGCGCAACGGCCCTTGATAGCCCAGGGCACCGCAGGCCATGAGCAGCAGGGCCGGGCGCAGGCGTTTGCCACCGGCGCCGATGATGTAGCGGGCCACCTGGCCCACCAGGGGGACGCTGGAATCCAGCCGTTCCCCGATGACACGGTCGACCTCCCGCATGTCGGCGGCGATCAGGGCAAGTGGGGAGTCGGGATGGGGAGCGTTCACGGTGGAAGGGGAGACCGGGGTGGGATGGGCGATTATAGGAAGGGCTGGCACTGGGCGTGCCCAGGTCCAGATGGGGGATGTCAGTGAGCGCAAACCGTGCTACAATCTCGGGCTCTGCAGAAATCCGTCTGTAGAGGATCAATTCAAGAGGTCATCCATGTACGCGGTCATAAAAACCGGTGGCAAACAGTATCGTGTTGCTGCTGGCGAAAAAATTAAAGTAGAACAGATTGCTGCGGACGTAGGCCAGGAGATCGTGATCGACCAGGTTCTGGCTGTCGGCAACGGCGCTGAACTCAAGGTCGGTACGCCCCTGGTGTCCGGCGCGACTGTCAAAGCCACGGTTGTGGCGCACGGTTTGCACGACAAGATTCGCATCTTCAAGATGCGCCGTCGTAAGCATTATCAGAAACGTCAAGGGCACCGCCAGCAGTTCACCGAACTGCAAATCGGCGCCATCTCCGCATAAGGAGCACGAGTCATGGCACAGAAAAAAGGCGGCGGCTCTACGCGTAACGGGCGCGATTCGCAGCCCAAGATGCTCGGCGTGAAGGTGTTCGGTGGCCAGCAGATCACGGCCGGCGCCATCATCGTGCGCCAGCGCGGTACCAAGTTCCACCCCGGCACCAACGTCGGCGTGGGCAAGGACCACACCCTGTTCGCACTGGTCGACGGCGAAGTGTCGTTTGCCATCAAGGGCGCGCTGAACAAGCACATGGTGAACGTCACGGCCGCTTAAGAGCTGCCTGGCTTACCCACGAAACCCTGCGCCACCCGCGCAGGGTTTTTGTTTTCGGCCCACTGCGTTTAACTTCGCTGTGCGAAGTTAGCCTGCAACGCAAGCCGCCAGCGGCTTGTCATCTGGGAAAATCGCTCTCATGAAATTTGTTGACGAAGCCTTTATCGACATCGCCGGTGGCGATGGGGGGAACGGCTGCGTCTCCTTCCGGCATGAGAAGTACAAAGAATTCGGCGGGCCCAACGGCGGCGATGGCGGCCGGGGCGGCCACGTTTTTGCGGTGGCCGACATCAACCTCAACACCCTGGTTGATTTCCGTTATACGCGCCGTTTCGAGGCCAAGCGTGGTCAGCACGGCATGGGCTCGGACATGTTCGGCGCCGCGGGCGACGACATCACGCTCAAGATGCCCGTGGGCACCATCATCAGCGATGCCGAAACCGGCGAGGTGCTGTTCGAGCTGCTGACCCCGGGCGAAGTCATCACCATCGCCAAGGGCGGAGACGGCGGTTTTGGCAACCTGCGCTTCAAGAGCGCCATCAACCGTGCCCCGCGTCAGAAGACACCGGGCTGGCCGGGCGACAAGAAAAACCTCAAGCTGGAGCTCAAGGTACTGGCCGATGTGGGCCTGCTGGGCCTGCCCAATGCCGGCAAGTCCACGCTGATCACGGCCATCTCCAACGCCCGCCCGCGCATCGCCGACTACCCCTTCACCACCCTGCACCCGAATCTGGGTGTGGTGCGTGTCGGCCCCGAGCAGAGCTTTGTGGTGGCCGATCTGCCGGGCCTGATCGAGGGCGCTTCCGAAGGTGCGGGCCTGGGTCACCTTTTCCTGCGTCACCTGCAGCGCACCCGTCTGCTGCTGCACGTGGTGGATCTGGCACCTTTCGACGACAACGTCGACCCGGTGGCGCAGGCCAAGGGCATCGTGGGTGAGCTCAAAAAATACGATGCGGGTCTGTACGAGAAGCCGCGCTGGTTGGTGCTCAACAAGCTGGACATGATCCCGGTCGAGGAGCGCGAGGCCCGCGTCAAGGATTTCGTCAAGCGTTTGAAGTACAAGGGGCCGGTGTTCCAGATCTCGGCGCTCACGCGCGAGGGTTGTGAGCACCTGGTCAAGGCTGTCTACGAGCAGGTCAAGATCCAGCAGGTGGCCGAGCAGCCACATGTTGAGGTCGATCCGCGCTTCAAGGACGTCCCGCCGGACGCCTAGAATCAGCCGGTTCCCATCCCCGCTGCCGGCTGCTGCCGGCTTTGCTCCCTTCAACATGAACCAGAAATCCACATCCGGTGTGCTGCGCAATGCGCGTCGCATCGTCGTCAAGGTCGGCTCCAGTCTCGTCACCAACGAGGGGCGAGGTCTGGACGAAGCCGCCATCGAGGAGTGGAGTCGCCAGATCGCGGTGCTGATCGCTGACGGTCGCGAAGTGATCATGGTCTCCAGCGGTGCCATTGCCGAGGGCATGAAGCGCCTGGGCTGGACCACCCGTCCCAAGGAAATCCCCGAACTTCAGGCTGCCGCCGCCGTGGGTCAGATGGGCCTGGCGCAGATGTACGAAACGCGTTTGCGTGCGCACGGCCTGGGCAGCGCCCAGGTGCTGCTGACGCACGCCGACCTGGCCGACCGCGAGCGTTACCTCAATGCACGGTCCACCCTGCTGACCTTGCTGCAGTTGGGCGTTGGGCCCGGGCTCACCGAGAACGACACGGTGGTCAACGACGAAATCAAGTTCGG
>CAUPRZ010000151.1:0-6071 GCA_963513855.1 uncultured Hylemonella sp. | reverse complement strand
CCCCTGGTGACCGGTGAACCCGGCATCCGTTTTTACGCCGGTGCGCCGCTGCTCATGCCCGATGGCGCAGCCTTGGGCACCCTGTGTGTGATCGACCGCCAGCCGCGCGACTTCACGTCGCAGCAGCGCGAGACCCTGACCCTGCTGGCGCGCCAGGTCGTGGCCCAGTTCGAGCTGCGCCGGCAGCAGGCAGAACTGAAGCTGGCGGTGGACCGTTACCAGAAACTCTTTGATCACACGCTGGACGGCGTGCTGCAGACCCGCCCCGGGGGTGAGGTGCTGGCGGCCAATGCTGCGGCCTGCGCTATGCTGGGCATGAGCCAGGAGGAGATCCGTGCAGGGGGGCGCGAGAGCGTGCTCGACCTGAGCGACCCGCGTCTGCCGGTGCTGCTGGCCACGCGCCAGAGCGAGGGCCAGGCCCGCAGCGGGCTGCGCATGCGCCGCAGCGACGGCACACTCTTCGAGGTGGAGCTCACCTCGGCCCTGTACCGCGACCACGACGGCCGCTGGCTGGCCAGCAGTGTGTTCCGCGACATCACTGAGCGGCTGCGCTGGGAGCAGCAGCTGCAGGCCCAGGTGGACCTGCTCGACAATCTGGCCCGGCATGTACCCGGCTCGCTCTACCAGTTCCGCATGGATGCCGAGGGCCGGCTCAGCTTCCCCTTTGCCAGCGACGGCATCCGCATCATCTACGAGGTGGAGCCCGAGCAGGTGCGCGAGGATGCTGCCGCTGCCCTGGACCGCGTCCACCCCGAGGATCTGGAGCCCCTGCTCGCGTCCATCCGGGCCTCGGCCGAGACGCTGGAACCCTGGCGAGTCGAGTACCGCGTCATCCTGCCCGTGCAGGGTGAACGCTGGCGCCTGTGCAATGCCCAGCCCGAGCGCCAGCCCGATGGCAGCACGCTGTGGCACGGCTTCAACACCGACATCACCGAGCGCAAGGAAGCCGAGGCGCAGACCTTCCGCCTGGCCTATTACGATGCGCTCACGGGCCTGCCCAACCGCAGCCTGCTGCGTGACCGCATCGACCTGGCGCTGGCGCTGGCGCGGCGTGGCCGCCAGTACGGGGCGGTGATGTTCGTGGACCTGGACAACTTCAAGCAGATCAACGACGCACGTGGCCATTCGGTGGGCGACCTGCTGCTGACCGAGGTGGCGCAGCGCCTGCAGGGCCTGCTGCGTGCCGAGGACACGGTGGCCCGCCTGGGCGGCGACGAGTTTGTGCTGCTGATCAATGAACTCGGTCAGGACGTGGAGGCCAGCGCGCGTGCGGCCATGGCCGTGGCCGAGAAGGTGCGTGCCACGCTGGACCGGCCGCACCTGATCGACAACTTCAGCTACACCAGCACGGGCAGCATCGGCATCAGCCTCTTCCCCAAGGCCGGGCAGAAGATCGACGACCTGCTGCGTGAGGCCGACACCGCCATGTACCGCGCCAAGGGCGCCGGGCGCAACCGCATCGCCTTCTTCGAGCTCACCATGCAGCACGAGGTGGAGGAGCGCCTGGCGCTGGAGCAGGAGCTGAAGGAGGGCCTGGCCACCGGCCAGCTCTGTCTCTACGTGCAGAGCCAGGTGGATGGCCAGGGCCAGCCGGTCAGTGGCGAACTGCTGCTGCGCTGGTTGCATCCCACGCGGGGCCTGGTCTCGCCCATGCGCTTCATTCCGCTGGCCGAGGAGACTGGCCTCATCCTGCCCCTGGGCGAATGGGTGATCGAGCAGGCCTGCCGCACCCTGGTGCACATGCGCACCCTGGGCCTGACGCAGTCGCTGTCGGTCAACGTCAGCGCCCAGCAGTTTCGCAGCGAGGACTTTGTGCCGCGTGTGCGGGCCCTGCTGCGGCAGACCGGTGCGCCGGCGCAGCAGCTGGTCTTCGAGGTCACCGAGAGCCTGTTCATCCAGGATTGGGAGAACGCGCTGCAGCGCATCATCGAACTGGTCAAGCTCGGTATCCGTTTTTCCATCGATGACTTCGGCACCGGCTATTCGAGCCTGCGTTACCTGCAGCGCCTGCCCCTGTTCGAGCTCAAGATCGACCGCAGCTTCGTGCAGGACACGCCGCACGACATCAACGACACGGCTATCGTGCAGTCCATCCTGTCCATGGCGCACCACATGGGGCTGGAGGTGGTGGCCGAGGGCGTGGAGACCCAGGCCCAGGTCGATTTCCTGCGGGCTCAGAACTGCGATCGCCTCCAGGGCTACTTCTACGACCAGCCCCAGCCGCTGGCACAGTGGCTGGCGCGCCTCGGTTCTGCCCTGCCGGTTTGACAGCGGCCCCGGCGCTGCGGATACTTGCTCCTGCGCCGTCGCGCCCTGGAGCCCACCTTGAGCACCTCCAACGATCGCCGCCAGTTCCTGCGTTCGGTTTTCCATGCCCGCGTGCGATTGCGGCTGGGCGAGAGCGAGAGCTGGGCTCATCTGCAAGACGTCTCGCTCAAGGGGGCGCTGCTTGAGGTTCCGGCCGACTGGGGCGGGCAGGTGGGGCAGACCTGCCGCCTGCGGCTGGAGCTGGCGCCCCTGGTCAATATCCTGATGGATGCCACCGTGACCCATATCGAGGGCCGCCATGTGGGCCTGCACTGCGAGCGCCTGGACCTCGACAGCATGACCCACCTGCGCCAACTGGTCGAACACAACGCCGACGATCCCGCCCTGCTCGAACGGGACCTGGCCACCCTGGTGGCGCAACGCGAAGGTTGACGCCCGCGCGCCCGGGATGGCATGCGGCTTGCATGCAAACCGGGCATGTGTGTTCATGCCCTCCCTCCTTTGAACGTCGAGCCGGCCCGCGCCGGGACCCTCTGGCAGCGCCAGCTGGAGCTGCTGCTGGAATCGACCGGTGAAGGCATCTTCGGCATCGACCTGGAAGGCCATTGCACCTTCATCAACCGCGCCGGCGCACGCCTGCTGGGCTGGGAGGCGTCTGACGTGCTGGGCCGCAATATGCACGAGCTGACCCATCACTCCCACGCCGACGGCCTGCCCTACGCAGCCCACGACTGCCCGATCTTCAACGCCTTTCGCCAGGGCCTGCCCTGCCGCATTGATACCGAGGTGTTCTGGCGCCGTGACCACCAGTCCTTCCCCGTCGAATACTCCAGCTACCCCCTGCTGGACGGCGAGCAGGTGCGCGGCGCGGTGGTGACCTTGGTCGACATCACCGAACGCCGCCACGCGGCCGAGGCCCTGCAGCGGGCCAACGCGGAGCTGGCCGGCGCCAACGACGCGCTGGAGTCGCGCGTGGCCCGGCGCACGCACGAGCTCTCGGTGGCGCTGGGCCAGCTGCGCGAACTGGCGGCCTATTCGGAGCAGGTGCGCGAAGACGAGCGCACGCGCATCGCACGCGAGGTGCACGACGAACTGGGCAGCCTGCTGGTGGCGCTCAAGATGGACGTCAACTGGATGGACAAGCGCCTGGGCGAACAGCAGCAACGCAGCGAGGACGAGGCGCAGTCCATGCGCAGCCGGCTGCAGAGCAAATGCCGCAATATGAGTCGCCTGATCGAGGAGGCGGTGGACAACGTGGGCCGCATCATCACCGACCTGCGGCCCAGCATCCTGGACCACCAAGGCCTGTGGGCCGCGCTGGAGTGGCAGGCACATGAGTTCGCGCGTTCGGCCGAGTTGGTGCTGGACTGGGCCATGGACGAGACCGAGGGGGTCGAACTGCCCGAGGCTGCAGCGATCGCGGTCTTTCGTATCTTCCAGGAGATGCTCAGCAATGTGGGGCGCCATGCCCGCGCGACGGAGCTGAGCGTGCAGATCCGGATCACAGAGGGGCAGCTTCAGGTGGTGGTGCAGGACAACGGCTGTGGTGCCGCGCCGCAGGCCTTTGAGGCACCGACGGCTTATGGCGTGATGGGCATGCGCGAACGCGCGCGGCATTTTGGTGGTGATATTTCCATCCACAGCGAGGTGGGAGGCGGGGCGCATTTGTGCCTGCAACTGCCCGTGTCACCATGATCCGCGTGCTCATTGGCGACGACCATCGCATCGTGCGCGAAGGCATCAAGCAGGTCCTGGCCGATGCCCAGGACGTGTGCGTTGCAGCCGAAGCACAGAGCGGCCCCGAGGTGCTGGACCAGGTGGGGGTGCTCGCGGGCCCGCAGGGGCTGGACCTCGTGCTGCTGGACATTGCCCTGCCCGGCCTGGACGGTCTGGAAGTTCTGCAGCAGCTGCGCGCGCACTGGCCTGCCCTGCCGGTGCTCATGCTCAGCACCTATCCCGAGAGCCAGTACGCCGCGCGCTGCATCAAGCTGGGCGCGGGTGGTTACCTCAACAAGAGTGCGGACCCGGACCGCATGCTGGAAGCGGTGCGCCTGGTGGCCGGTGGTGGCCGCTACCTGAGCCCGGACACGGCCCAGGCCCTGGCGGCGGCCGTGGCCGCCACAGGGACTGGCGGTGTGGAGTCGCTCTCACACCGGGAGCACCAGGTCTTTCGTCTGCTCACGGCCGGGCAGACTGTGAGCGAAATTGGTGCGCAACTCAAGCTGGCCTCCAACACGGTGAGCACCTACCGGGCCCGTATCCTGGAAAAGACGGGCACCAAAAACGATGTCGAACTGGCCCTGCTGGCCGAACGGCACGGCAAGTCGGCCCGAGCGGGCGCGACCTGAGCGATTTTTGTAGGGCTGGCCCTACACGCCGTCATGCACCGGCGCATGATTTGCATCCGCCTGTGACAGCGGGCCGCAAACTGGCCCGGCCCTTGCAAGGTCATGGCATCTCCACTCATGAGGTGATGCCATGACCCAGTACTTCGATCCTTACAACGCCGACCGTCCGCTGATGCTCAAATGCAGCTGTGGGCGCGACCACACGGCTGCCGAGCATGAGGCGGAAGCCGCAGCCACCACCTTGCGTGCGCGCAGCGAGACGGCCGAGTTCGAGGCCTACAGCCAGGAGTTCATCGAAGCCACGCTGGTCAAGGCCCTGTTCCCGCAGGACGCGGTACGCCGTCGTTTCCTGCGCGCGGTGGGCAAGGGTGCGGCCATGTCGGCCATTGCCAGCGTGCTGCCCGTGGCCAGTCTGCAGGCCATGGCGCAGGAGAAGGGCGCACTCGAGAAGAAGGACCTCAAGATCGGTTTCATCCCGATCACCTGCGCCACGCCGCTGATCATGGCGCACCCCCTGGGTTTCTATCGCCAGCAGGGGCTGAACGTGGAGGTCGTCAAAACCGCGGGCTGGGCCCTGATCCGCGACAAGATGATCAACAAGGAATACGACGCCACGCACTTCCTCAGCCCCATGCCCCTGGCCATCAGCCTGGGCCTGGGCGCCAACGCCACCCCCATGAATGTGGCGACCATCCAGAACACCAACGGCCAGGCCATCACGCTGGCGCTCAAGCACAAGGACAAGCGCGACCCCAAGGACTGGAAAGGCTTCAAGTTCGCCGTGCCTTTTGATTATTCGATGCACAACTTCCTGCTGCGGTATTACGTGGCGGAACACGGCCTCAACCCCGACACCGACATCCAGATCCGTGTGGTGCCGCCGCCCGAGATGGTGGCCAATCTGCGGGCGGGCAATATCGACGGCTTCCTCGGTCCCGATCCCTTCAACCAGCGTGCGGTCTATGAAGAGGTGGGTTTCATCCATCTGCTCACCAAGGATCTGTGGAACGGTCACCCCTGCTGCGCCTTCGGCACCAGCACCGAGTTCATCCAGAAGAACCCCAACACCTTTGCAGCCCTGTACCGCTCGGTACTCACGGCCGCCGCCATGGCGCGCAAGGCCGAGAACCGCGAACTGATCGCCAAGGTCATCGCACCCCAGGCCTATCTGAACCAACCCGAGGTGGTGCTGCAGCAGGTGCTGACCGGCAAGTTTGCCGACGGCCTGGGCGGCATCAAGAACGTGCCCGACCGCGCCGACTTCGACCCCATGCCCTGGCAGAGCATGGCGGTGTGGATGCTCACGCAGATGCAGCGCTGGGGTTACATCAAGGGCGAGGTCGACTACAAGCAGATTGCCGAGAAGGTCTTCCTGCTGACCGACGCCAAGAAGCAGATGAAGCTGCTCGACCAGAAGGTGCCTGACGGTGCCTACCCCAAGTTCAAGGTCATGGG
>CAUPRZ010000150.1:0-6080 GCA_963513855.1 uncultured Hylemonella sp. | reverse complement strand
GGCCTGGTGGGCCCGGGCAAGATGCCGGCCGCGATGGCCCGGCGCATGAACGAGGACATCAACAAGGTGCTGGCCATGCCCGATGTGAAGGAGAAGCTGGACCTGTACGGTGCCGAGGACGGCGGCGGCACGGCCCAGCAGTTCGCCGACTTCATCCGCGCCGAACAGCAGAAATGGGGCAAGGTGATCCGGGACGCCAAGGTCACGCTGGACAGTTGACTCCCCCGTGGCGGCGCTGACGCCGCCTCCCCCTCAAGGGGGCGACGCCAGTGACCCGGCAAAGCCGGTTCCACGGCGTCCCGCATCTGAAAACCGATCATCGCCACACCGCCACGGTGTGGCGCCTCGGTGACACCTGGATACGAATTGCGCCTTCGTAAGTAGTAACGCTAGCGCTGTTTTGGGTGGCTCGTGCCACCATATAACGAAGTCGTTGGGTTAGCGATACTTTCAAGGGTGCCTGCTTATGCGTAAGGCGTTTGTTGCACTGCTGTGCACGTTGGGTTTTCTCATCAGTCCGGCCTGGGCACAGAATGCCTGGATCATCGGCCAGTCTGCGCCACTCTCGGGCAGCAACGCCGCCTTCGGCCAGGACATCCGTGACGGGGCCCTGGCCTATTTCAAATCGGTCAACGCCCAGGGTGGCGTGGCCGGCGCGCCCATCGAGCTGATCTCCCTGGACGACCAGAACCAGCGCAAGACCGCGGGCGAAAACACCACCAAGCTGCTGCAGAACCGGGGCCTGGTGGCCCTGTTCGGCTACGCCTCGGCCACGCTGAGCCTGGACGCCATGCCCCAGGCCGAGAAGGCCAGCATGCTCTTTTTTGCCCCCTTCTCCGGCGCCAACCCCGTGCGCAAACCCAGCCCCGTGGTCCACACCCTGCGTGCCTCCTACGGCGACGAGCTGGAAAAGATGCTGGCCTTCTGGACCGGTCTGGGCATGAAGGAAGTGGTGGTCGTGCACTATGACGACGAGGTCGGCCTGCAGAACTTCGGTGTCGTCAAGGACTACCTGGCACGCCAGGGCAAGACGCCCAAGGCCTTCTCGCTGGAGCGCAACGCCAAGATCGACGATGCGCGTTTCAACCAGCTGATCGCGCTCAAGCCCGAGGTCATCATCAACACCGTGCTCTCGGGCGCCGCAGCCGAGATCAGCAAGCGCCTCGTGGCCCAGGGCCTTTTTGTGCCCATGTCCAGCCTGTCTTTCGTCGGCGCGCAACAGTACATTGACGCCGCCGGTGATGCCGGAGCTGGCGTGTCCATCTCCCAGGTGGTACCCAACACGGCCGCCTCCCTGCCCGTCGTGCGCGAATGCGGCAAGGCCCTGCAGGATGCCGGCATCAAGAAGGCCATGAACACCACCCACCTGGAGGCCTGCATCGCCGCCAAGGTGCTGACCGAGGCCATGCGCCGCAGCAAAAAACCGGGCGACCACAAGGCCCTGCTGACCGCGCTGCGCAATCTGGGCAGTTATGACACCGGTGGCTACACCGTGAACTACGGCCCGGAACAGAACCACGGCAGCAAGTTCGTGGAACTGGGCATGGTCACGCGCGGCGGCAAGCTGCGCAACTGAGAGGTCTCACACTGCTGAAAAAAAGGGCGCCGATGGCGCCCTTTTCATTTCCTCGGAACGCGTTCAAACGGTGAGTTCGCGCGCCGTGATCTGGTACTTGAAGGCATCGGGCGAATAGGAGTCCAGGCGCTCATCACCCGTCTCGCAGACCGGGTACATCAGGAAACCGAGCTTGGGCCCCTTGGTGCCGGGCAGGGCCACGTCGTGCGCCATGTTCCAACCCAGCCAGTTGCCTTCCCAGCCGCCGAACAGGGCAGCATTCACGGGCGCCACCACCGGGTGTTTGGTGTCCTTGATCCACTCGGCCGTTTCCAGGCGCATGACCTTGGCCACGTCGGCTGGGTCCATGGCCACCCAGCCGTGGTCCTTCAGGTAGACCTCGGCGCGGCAGTGCTGGGCCCCCTTGAGGCTGGCCGGGTTGCCGCTGAGTTCCTTGTAGCCAAAGGCCGAGGGCACCAGGCGCAGGCCGTAGACGTCACGCGCGGGCAGGTCCACGGCGCGGCACAGGCCGACAAACAGTGCGTTGAGGTCGGCGCACTTGCCGCCCAGGTTGCCGGTCTCCAGCATGGTCTTGATGTCGCCTTCGCCACAGCCGCGCACCTTGGGTTCGCGCCAGGTGTTGGCCACCACCCAGTCGTAGATGGCGCGGGCCTTCTGCTCATCGGTCCTGGCACCACGCGTGGCGGCCAGCGCGGTCTTGCGCACGATGCCGTCGGTGGGCAGCAAGGCCGTGGGCTGGGTCCAGAACTTCAGGCTCTGCGCGTCTTCGCGTACAGCCTGTTTGGCTTTCCAGTCGGTGGCGCGGCTGCGCGTCTGGATGCTGCTGGTGATTTCCACCCAGGGCTTTTTCTCGCCGGGGTTGAACTCCACTTGCAGGAAACGCGCGCCGTAGACGGCGTCGCTGGTCACGCGGGCCTGGCCATTGCTGGCATAACTGCTGGCCACGGAACGCTGCCAGTCGCTGTCGATCGAGGGCACGGGCAACCAGATGCGGGTCTGGCCTTCGGCCTGCTGGATATCGACCCGGGTGGTGACCTCGAAGGTGCGCCAGGCGCCGGGCTGGGGATGGAACTGGCGCTGGGCCGGGGCCGTCTGGGCCGAAGCCAGGCCGGGAAAGGTGTAGGCGGCAGACAGGGCCGCCGCGTTCAGGAAGAACGCGCGTCGAGCGGTGGTCATGAAGAGAACTCCGGAATAGGGGAAAAAACCGCCGCCGGGACAGATGAAGATGCCCCGGAACAGCAGAGGCAGCCAACGACCGCCATCCCCCGATTATCAATTGCGCAACACCCGGCGTTTTTCCCTAGCTAAGCCCTAAAGAGCCTGGGGTATATTGAATTCCACGATGAGAAAACTCCTCGAAAACTACGACCCGCCGAATGCCGTGGGCGCCTCCCCCTTGCCCATCAGCCGAGGCATCGTGTTGCGCGGCCTGCCCGCCGGGCGCAACAGCCACACCAGCGCGCTGGCCGTGCTTGAGCAGTTGCAGGCCCAGGATCTGGCCGCCGTGGTGCGGGCCGAGGCCGGCCTGGACGGCCAGGGCCGCTGGCTGCGCCTCTGGCTGGAACCCGCGAGCACCCAGGCCTGGGCTCCGGGCCATGACACCATGCATCTGGCAGAAGTGCTGGGCCTGGACGCCGCCGACCCGCAGCGCGAGATCCTGCTGACCCTGCTCATGAGCCCCACCGGTCTGGACTTCCCAAGCCTGGACGAGCTGCTGTCGGCCATCCGCATCCGCCGCAACATCGTGCACGCGGCGCGCCGCACCACCCTGGCCTTCGACACCCATGCCGCCGAACGCCCCGAAGACTGCTGGACCTACGACGAAGACAAGGGCTTCACCCTGCTGCCCGGCGTGGCGCTGATCGACGCGCTGATCAAGACCACACAGCCCGAGGTCTCGGGCCGTCTCTATTCCTTCTCCTGCTACCGCGCCACCGAATACGTGACTCTGCTGGGCATCGCGCAGGAGCTGGAGCACAACAACCCCGAACTCTTCGAACGACTGCAGGCTGTCTGGCGCCAGCGCGCCATCATGTCCGAGGAATTCCACAACGTCTTCCTGCGTGAACAGGGCGCCATGGACGCCCCCCTGCCCCCGCTTTATTACGTGCCCGGCGACCGCGTCTGGTTCCGCAACCCCGACGAGGCCTCGGCCGACGCCTGCGGCTTCGAAGGCTCCTGGGTCATGTACCTGGGCGGCGGCCAGTTCACCAACTTCTGGAAGCAGCACCAGCCCTACACGCTGACCAGCAAGTGCGTGGAGATCTACCACTGGCGCCACGGCCTGTACAAGGACGCGCAGGGCGAATCGCAGATCGACGAGGTTCGCATCGAGCCCCTGATCAAAGCCACGCTGGCCAACCCGGTCGAGCTGGCCCAGGTCATGGCCCGCATGACCCGCTGGCGTGAGCCGCGCGGTGTCTACACCGAAGCTGGCGGCTGCATGGACACCACACGCGAGTTCGCGCGCTGGGTGCGCCCCGGCAGCACGGACATGCCCATCCCCCAGACCTGAGTCGCCTGATCCTTATGCAGGCGCGGCAGACGCACATCGATGCGCTCAAGTGCATCGGTTCGCAGCTCATCGTGCTGCACCATTTCTCGGCCTACGGCCCGCTGGCCGATGCAGCCCACCGTCTGGCCCCAGGCGTGAGCGCCTGGTTCTACGACTACGCGCGCATGGCGGTGCAGATCTTCCTGGTGCTGGGCGGTTACCTCGCGCTGCAAAGCCTGCGCCCGGCCATGCGGGGTGATGCTGCCGCGCTGGGGCGGACCCTGGGCCTGCGTTATCTGCGCCTGGCCCTGCCCCTGATGGCCGCGCTGCTGCTGACCGTGGTCTGCGCTGCGCTGGCCCGCGTCTGGCTGCAGGCCGATTTCATCCCCGCTGCGCCGGGCTGGGGTCAGGCCCTGGCCCACACCCTGCTGCTGCAGGACGTGGTGGACGCCGAGGCGCTCTCGGCCGGCATCTGGTACGTGGCCATTGACCTGCAGCTCTACGCCCTGCTGGCCGGGCTGCTCTGGCTGGGCCAGCGCGGCAGCCGGCCGGCGCCTGCGCTGTGGCTGGTGGCGGGTCTCATGCTGGCCTCCCTGCTGGTCTTCAACCGCCAGGCGCACTGGGATGACTGGGGCCTGTACTTCTTTGGCAGTTATGCGCTGGGCGCGCTGGCCGGCTGGGCCGCACGCTCAAGACACGCCGCGCGCTGGCTGGGCCTGCTGACCGCGTTGGGACTGCTGGCCCTGTGGCTGGACTGGCGCACCCGCATCGCACTGGCCCTGGGCGTGGCCCTGCTGCTCGGGCTGGCGCAGTGGCAGGGGCGCACGCCGCGGCTGCCGCAGGCCGTGCAGGCACTGGGGCGCAGCTCCTATGCGCTTTTCCTCGTGCACTTCGCCGTGCTGATGTTGGTCAATGCCCTGTATGCGCCACTGGCTTGGCAAGATCCGTGGGCTGTGCTGCTGATGCTGGCCCTGGGCTGGGCCGGGAGTGTGGTGCTAGCCTTCGTCTTTGAGCGCTGGATCGAGGCGCCGCTGAACCGCTGGATCGGTCTGCGCTTCAGCTCGAAACGCCAGGCCTAGTCTTCGAACGCAACAGCGGTTCAACCAGTGCCTGGGCCTCGCGCCCGCTCCAGTCCACCTCACCGCGCACACGCTGTCTTGGTTTGCCTTCGGCGTCGATCAGGATGGTGGTGGGCAAGACGCTGGCACCCCAGGCTTTGGACGCCAGACTCTGCGGGTCCAGCAGCACCGTGAGATCGAGTCCACTGGACTGCAGGTACTGCGCGATGCGCCGCGGCCCCTCGCCCACATTGATGGCCAGCACCTGCAGTTGCTCGGGCCCGTAGATCTCGGCCAGCTGCTGCAGCGAAGGCATCTCGGCACGGCAAGGCGGGCACCAGGTGGCCCAGAAGTTGAGCAGCACAGCGCGGCCACGCAGCTCGGACAGGGTCCAGGTCTTGCCCTGCATATCGAGGGCCTGCAGCGGCGGGGCCGGCCGGTTGGCGGGCCAGGGGCTCACGTCGTAACCACGCTGGGCCCAGACCGGCGCTGCAACAGCGCCCAGTGCCAGACCCAGGAGGTCGCGACGTTGCATCAGAGTTTGTCCGAGACCCAGCCCTGCACGCTGGCCAGGGCCGCACCGAGCTTGCTGGCGTCGGTGCCGCCGGCCATGGCCATGTCGGCTTTGCCACCGCCCTTGCCACCCACCTGCTGGGCGACAAAGTTGACCAGCTCGCCGGCCTTGACCTTGCCCACGCTGTCGGCCGTCACGCCAGCGGCCAGCTGCACCTTGTCGCCGTCCACAGCGGCCAGCACGATGGCCGCGGTCTTGAGCTTGTCCTTGAGCTTGTCCAGGGTGTCGCGCAGGGTCTTGGCGTCGGCGCCTTCCAGACGGGCAGCGAGAACCTTGAGGCCTTTCACGTCCACAGCCTGGGCCATGAGTTCGTCGCCCTGGCTTGAAGCCAGCTTGCCCTTGAGCGCGGCGATTTCTTTTTCCAGCGCCTTGACCTGG
>CAUPRZ010000149.1:0-6135 GCA_963513855.1 uncultured Hylemonella sp. | reverse complement strand
GCACGGCCCGTCTGGTGCGCGCGCTCCAGCACCTGCCAGAAATAACGGTAGCTGGCGCGGTCGTGCAATTGGTTCTCGTAACTCACGGGCGCCCACTGCGCGGCCTCGGCCGCCTGGATGATGGCGGCGGCACGTTCGATGTCGGCGGCATCCGGTGCCAGCGCCTCCAGGATGGGGCGGATCTGGCTCGGATGGATGCTCCACATGCGGGTGTAGCCGAACTCGCGAGAGGCTTTGCGGGCCGCAGCCCTCATGGCCCCGGTGTCGCTGAACTCGGTCACCACGCAGTGCGAAGGCACCTTGCCGTGGGCATGACAGGCAGAAGCGATCTCGAGCTTGGCACGCACCACCAGCGGGTGTTCGAACTGCCCAGACGCGCCCATGCCACTGTCGGGGATGGCCCCGCCATGCGCCGAGACGAAATCCATGAGGCCGAAACTGATGGACTGCACACGGGGATGCGCGGCAATGTCAAACGCGCGGTGCACCGCAGCCGGTGACTCCAGCAGCACCTGCAGAGGCAGGGGCGTTGTACGACCCGTACCACGCATAGCCGCATCAACCGCCGCCACGGCGCGCTCCACATCGGCCACCGTCTCGACCTTGGGGATCATCAGGTGGCACAGGGCCGCACCAGCACCACCAACGATGGTGGCCACGTCGGCCTCAAAAGCGGCGTGATCCACCGGGTGCACACGCACCGCGATGCGCGGCGCTGCAGGCAAAGCGGCCTTGCGTGCCGCCTGCTGTGCGTCCTTGGCCAGGGCCACCACCATCTGCGCATGATCACGCTCGCCGCCCACGGGCGCGCCGTCCTCGCAATCGAGAGAGACGTCGAACACACAGGCGCCGAACTCGGCTGTCATCTCGGCCTGCAGCTGCAGGCTCTTGCGCATGCGCGCCTCGACGCCGCTGTAATGGTCGCAGACCGGCAGAAAGCCGGCCGACGCCTGGGCACCGAGGAGGATGTCGCGCGGGTGGGCCATGAAAATTACAGCAGGTGCTTGACGCCGTCCTGCTCACCCACCAGCTCGGCCAGGGTCTTGTCGATGCACTTCTGGCTGAACTCGTCGATGGCCAGGCCTTCGACCAGCTTGTACTCACCACCGGCACAGGTGACGGGGAAGCCGAACATCACGTCCTTCGGGATGCCGTACTGGCCGTCCGACGGAATGCCCATGGTGACCCACTTGCCGTTGGTGCCCAGGGCCCAGTCGCGCATATGGTCGATGGCAGCGTTCGCAGCCGAAGCGGCGGAGGACAGTCCACGCGCCTCGATGATGGCGGCACCACGCTTGCCCACGGTGGGCAGGAAGGTGTTGGCGTTCCATTCTTGGTCGTTGATCATCTTGGCCACGCTTTCGCCCTTGATGGTGGCGAAGCGGTAGTCGGCATACATCGTGGGCGAGTGGTTGCCCCAGACGGTCAGCTTCTCAATATCGGCCACGGCCTTGCCGGTCTTGGCAGCGATCTGGCTGGCGGCGCGGTTGTGGTCCAGGCGCAGCATGGCGGTGAAGTTCTTGCGCGGCAGGTCCGGTGCGCTCTTCATGGCGATGTAGGCGTTGGTGTTGGCGGGGTTGCCCACCACCAGCACCTTCACGTTACGGCTGGCGACGGCGTTCAGGGCCTTGCCTTGTGCCGTGAAGATGGCGCCGTTAACGGCCAGCAGTTCGGCGCGTTCCATGCCCGGGCCACGCGGACGCGAGCCCACCAGCAGGGCGTAGTCAGCATCCTTGAAGGCGGTCATGGGGTCGCTGTGGGCTTCCATGCCAACCAGCAGGGGGAAGGCGCAGTCGTCAAGTTCCATCATCACGCCCTTGAGCGCCTTCTGGGGGCCTTCGACAGGGACTTCGAGCAATTGCAGGATGACCGGCTGGTCCTTGCCCAGCATCTCGCCCGAGGCGATGCGAAACAGCAGGGCGTAGCCGATTTGACCGGCAGCGCCAGTGACGGCAACGCGGACGGGTTTTTTGCTCATGGTGGAAACTCCAGAAGATGTGATGGGAGGATCGGTGACCGCGGAACCGCGCCGGACAGAGGCCAGGCAACTACCCCGGATGTGGGCGAAAGTGTAGCGCGAAAACCCTTGCAAATCAATTTGTCTTATGTCTTATATAAGATATGATTGAGGTCATTGATCGACTTTTTCACGTCCGGGATCACCGCATGAATTCCAGCTCGCCCACCTTGGCCGACAGCGCCATGGCCGTCACGGACGGTGGCGGGCCCGCGCCGGCCTTCAGCCCCTTGTACCAGCAGATCAAGGGGCTCATCCTCCAGAGCCTGCAGTCCGGCGAATGGAAACCGGGCGAAGCCATCCCCAGCGAGATGGACCTGGCCGCACGCTACCGCGTCAGCCAGGGCACGGTGCGCAAGGCCATCGACGAACTCGCCGCAGAAAACCTGCTGGTGCGCCGCCAGGGCAAGGGCACTTTTGTGGCCACCCATGCCGAGCAGCACGTGCAATACCGTTTCCTGCGCCTCATGCCGGATGTCGGCGACGATCGCAAGGATGGGCCGGCCGAGCGCACCATCATCGATTGCAAGCGCCTGCGCGCCACGGCCGAGATCGCGCGCGCCCTGGCCCTGCGCAGCGGCGACAGCGTGTTGCAGGTGCGCCGTGTGCTGGCCTTCGCGGGCCGCCCCACCATCTTGGAAGACCTCTGGCTGCCGGGCACCCCCTTCAAAGGACTGACCGCCGAGCGCTTGAGCGACTACCATGGCCCCATGTATGCCCTGTTCGAAACCGAATTCGGCGTGCGCATGGTGCGCGCTGAGGAGAAAATCCGCGCCGTGCTGCCGGACGCGGCCCAGGGCACCTTGCTCAAGGTCGGCAAGAACATCCCCCTGCTCAGCGTGGAACGCATCGCCTACACCTACAACGATGTGCCCATGGAACTGCGCCGCGGCCTGTACTTGACGGACACGCATCACTACCGCAATGTGCTGAGCTGAGAAACTCGGTTACAGCCATAAGGTCGAACAATGAATCATTCGACACAAACTTATGGATGCTGCATTGCAATAGAATTTGCCCCTGTCGACGCCTGAAGATTACAAGGCGATTACACCCATCGAAAGCCCATCTATGTCCGAACTTGCCACGCCCTCCCGGGCCCAGCGCCCCGAGTTCCGCAACATCCACGCCCTCAAGGACCTGCCCACCTATCGCCTGCCCCCGGCCGGCTGGGTGTCCATCCTGCACCGCGTCAGCGGCGCACTGATGTTCCTGCTGCTGCCCTTCATCATCTGGATGTTCGACACCTCGCTGACCTCCGAGTATTCGTTTGCCCGCTTCAGCGCCGCCTTCGGCGTCGGCCTCGGTTTCGTGCCGGGCTGGTTCATCAAGCTCGTGGCCCTGGCCCTGATCTGGTCCTACCTGCACCACATCATTGCCGGCCTGCGCCACCTCTGGATGGATGCCACACACGCCGTGACCAAGGAATTCGGCCACAACTCGGCCATCGTGACGCTGGTGCTCAGTCTGGGGCTGACGGCCGTGCTGGGCGCCAAGCTGTTCGGCGCCTACTGATTCCCAAGGAGCAAACATGTCTGTCAATTACGGCTCCAAGCGCATCGTTGTCGGCGCGCACTATGGTCTGCGCGACTGGCTGGTCCAGCGCATCACCGCCGCCCTCATGGCCCTCTTTACCCTGCTGGTGCTGGTCCAGCTGGTCTTCACCCGCGGCCCCATCGGCTACGAAACCTGGGCCGGCATCTTCGCCCCCCAGTGGATGAAGGTCATCACCTTTTCCGTCATCGTCGCGCTGATCTGGCACGTCTGGGTCGGCATGCGCGACATCTGGATGGACTACATCAAGCCCGTCTGGCTGCGCCTGTCCCTGCAGGTATTCACCCTCGTCTGGCTGGTCGGCTGTGCCGGCTGGGCCCTCCAAGTCCTCTGGAGACTCTGAGTCATGTCCTATCCCATCTCCAAGCGTAAATTTGACGTCGTCATCGTCGGGGCCGGCGGCTCCGGCATGCGGGCCTCGCTGCAGCTGGCCCGTGCCGGCCTGAACGTGGCCGTGCTGTCCAAGGTCTTCCCCACCCGCTCGCACACCGTGGCCGCCCAGGGTGGCGTGTCGGCTTCGCTGGGCAATATGAGTGAAGACAGCTGGCAGTTCCACTTCTACGACACCGTCAAGGGCTCCGACTGGCTCGGCGACCAGGACGCCATCGAATTCATGTGCCGTGAAGCGCCCAAGGTCGTGTACGACCTGGAGCACATGGGCATGCCCTTCGACCGCAACCCCGACGGCACCATCTACCAGCGCCCCTTCGGCGGTCACACGGCCAACTATGGTGAAAAGCCCGTGCAGCGCGCCTGCGCCGCAGCCGACCGCACCGGCCACGCCATGCTGCACACGCTGTACCAGGCCAACGTCGCGGCCCGCACCTCCTTTTTCGTCGAGTGGATGGCTCTGGACCTGATCCGCGACGCCGAGGGTGACGTGGTGGGCGTGACCGCCCTCGAAATGGAAACGGGCGACCTCTACACCCTGGAAGCCAAGACCGTGCTGCTGGCCACCGGTGGTGCCGGCCGTATCTTCCAGTCTTCCACCAATGCCTTCATCAACACCGGCGACGGCCTGGGCATGGCGGCACGTGCCGGCATCGCGCTGCAGGACATGGAGTTCTGGCAGTTCCATCCCACCGGTGTGGCCGGTGCCGGCGTGCTGCTGACCGAAGGCTGCCGCGGCGAAGGCGCCATCCTGCTCAACAGCAACGGCGAACGTTTCATGGAGCGCTACGCGCCCACGCTCAAGGACCTGGCACCGCGCGACTTCGTCTCGCGCTGCATGGGCCAGGAAATCCTGGAAGGCCGTGGCTGCGGTCCCAACAAGGACTACATCCACATGAAGCTGGACCACCTGGGCGCCGAGACCATCCGCAAGCGCCTGCCCTCGGTGGAAGAAATCGGCCACAACTTCGCCAACGTGGACATCACCAAGGAGCCGATCCCCGTGGTGCCCACCATCCACTACCAGATGGGCGGCATCCCGACCAATATCAACGGCCAGGTCGTCGAAAGCGTGAATGGCCAGGACAAGCCCGTCAACGGCCTTTACGCCGTCGGCGAATGCTCCTGCGTCTCGGTGCACGGCGCCAACCGCCTGGGCACCAACTCTCTGCTGGACCTGCTGGTCTTCGGCAAGGCTGCTGGCGACCACATCATCGCCAACGTCAAGCCGGGTACCACGCACAAGCCTCTGCCGGCCGGTGCCGCCGATGCCTCCATCGCCCGCCTGGCCCGCCTGGACAACTCGCCCAACGGTGAATACGCCCAGGACGTGGCCAACGACATGCGCGCCATCATGCAGACGCATGCCGGCGTGTTCCGCAGCCAGGAGTCCATGGACGAAGGCGTGCGCAAGATCAACGCCCTGCGGGAGCGCGTGAACAAGATCGGTCTCAAGGACAACTCCAAGGTCTTCAACACTGCGCGTATCGAAGCGCTGGAAGTCGAGAACCTGATGGAAGCCGCCCAGGCCACCATGACCAGTGCCGCCGCCCGCAAGGAATGCCGCGGTGCCCACCTGGTGCGCGACTACGAGCACGACGTGAACCACCCGACCTGCCCGCTGGGCCGCAACGATGCCGAGTGGATGAAGCACACGCTCTGGTACACGGAAGGCAACAGCCTGGCCTACAAGCCCGTGCGCATGAAGCCGCTGACGGCAGAAACCGTGCCCCCGAAGCCCCGTACCTTCTGATCTGGCGAGACCTTAGGAAACCGAATATGGCAAACCGCACTTTCAACATCTATCGCTACGATCCGGACAAGGACGCCAAGCCCTATATGCAGACCCTCGAGATCGAACTCGACGGGAGCGAACGCATGCTGCTGGACGCCCTGGTCAAGCTCAAGGCCGTGGACCCCACGCTGTCCTTCCGCCGCTCCTGCCGCGAAGGCGTGTGCGGCTCGGATGCGATGAACATCAATGGCAAGAACGGCCTAGCCTGCCTGACCAACCTCAAGACGCTGAAGGGCACCATCGTCCTCAAGCCGCTGCCCGGCCTGCCCGTGGTGCGCGACCTGATCGTGGACATGACGCAGTTCTTCAAGCAATACCACTCGATCAAGCCCTACCTGATCAGCGAGACGCCGCCGCCCGAGCGCGAACGCCTGCAGTC
>CAUPRZ010000148.1:0-6148 GCA_963513855.1 uncultured Hylemonella sp. | reverse complement strand
GCCACCAGTTTCGACTTTGTGGTCAGCGACATCAACATGCCGAACATGAACGGCTTCCAGCTGCTGGCCGAAGTCAAGAAAGACGAGAAGCTCAAGCACATCCCCGTGCTCATGGTGACGGCCGAGGCCCGCAAGGAAGACATCGTGCTGGCGGCCCAGCAGGGGGCGGCCGGCTACATCGTCAAGCCCTTCACCAAGGCCACGCTGGAAGACAAGGTCCAGCACATCCTCAAGAAAAACGGCCTGGCCTGACCATGGACCACAGCGCCTCAGCCCACGACGCCGGGGACGCTTCCCCGGACAGCCCCGACATTCACCACAAGATCGGCCAGCTGACCCGTCAGTTGCATGACACCCTGCGTGAGCTCGGCCTGGCCGACAAGCTGCAGGGCACGGCCGCCGAACTGCCCGACGCCAAGAGCCGCCTGTCCTACATCGCCCGTCTCACGGGCGAGGCCGCCGAAAAGGTGCTCAACCGCGTCGACCAGGCCAAAAGCCAGCACGACCACACCGCGGCCCAGACCAAGCACATGATCGCCCTCCTGGTGGCCGACCCGGTGGCCGCCGTGGCCAAGGGTCACATCATGAATTTTCTGACCGACCTCGAAAAGACCAATCAGGAAGTCGACCAGCACCTGACCGAAATCATGATGGCCCAGGACTTCCATGACCTGACCGGCCAGGTGATCTCGCGCGTGGTCAATCTGGCCACTGTCATCGAGGACCAGCTGGTCCAGCTGCTGATCCAGACCGCGCCGCCCGAGGCCCAGGCCCGGGTGGCGCCGACGGTGGCCGGCATCGTCCCCGCCAGCGTGGATGAGGTGGTGCTCTCCGGTCCGGTCGTGGATGCCGGGAAATCCGGCGATGTGGTCACTGACCAGTCCCAGGTTGACGACCTCTTGGCGAGCTTAGGTTTTTAACCCCCTGAGCGGCTGCGCCGCTTCCCCCTTTCTCGCCTGCGGCGGAAGGGGGACGCACCCAGCGGCCTGGCAAAGCCAGTTCCGCGGGTGCCCTGGTCATGATCCCTCGCGTTTCATGCGCTTCGGACGGCACCAGATGAAGGGCGGAAACACCCGGCTTTTCCCCCTTTAGCCCGGGGACCCCGGGCCGACAATGGCGTGAACTTCAGTGCCACGCCACCATGGATTCCAGCAGTCAGGACCGCAATTTACCCGCTTCGCCGCGCAAGCTGCAGCGGGCAAAAGAGGACGGCCAGGTCGCCCGCTCACGCGACCTCGGGCACCTCGCGGTGCTCGGCGGCGGTGCCCTGGCCCTGCTGGTGCTGGCACCGCGCCTGTACACAGAACTCCAACTCGCCTTCGCCCAGCAACTTTCCTTCAACGCCAGCACCACGCTGAACACCGGCGCCATGCTGGACCGCCTGCAGACCATGGCCCTGACCGGTCTGATCGGCTGCGTCATCTTTGCCGGCATCGTCTCCGCCCTGGCCATCCTGGGCACGCTGGCCTCGGGCGGCTGGGTGCTCAGCCTCAAGCCTGTGATGCCCGACCTCACGCGGCTCAGCCCCCTGCAGGGCTTCAAGGGCCTGTTCTCCAAGAAGAAGCTGGCCGAGACGGTCAAGCTCGGCTTCATCGCCTTTTTCATCCTGCTGCTGGCCACGGCCTTCATCCATTCCACCCTGCCCTCGGTGGCGGCCCTTGTGATGCAGCCCTCGGTGGGCGCGCTGGCGCAGATGTTCGAATGGCTGCTTGCGGGCTGTGCGCTGCTGCTCTCGGTCGTCCTGCTGGTGGCCCTGCTCGATGTACCCCTGCAGCTCTTCCTGCACAAGTCCGAACTCAAGATGTCGCTCAAGGAAATGCGCGACGAGCACAAGGAGTCCGAGGGCAACCCGCAGATGAAGAACCATCGCCGCCAGAAGGCGCGCGAGATTGCCCAGCGCAAGAGTGTGCAGTCCGTGCCCAAGGCCGACTTCATCCTCATGAATCCCACGCACTACGCCGTGGCCATCAAATACGACGAAAAAAGCATGAGCGCACCGCGTGTCATCTCCAAGGGTGCCGACCTGCTGGCCCTGAAGATCCGCGACGTGGCCAAGGCCCACGAGGTGCCGGTGCTGCAGTCGCCCGTGCTGGCGCGTGCGCTCTACGCCCACGCCGAGCTCGACCAGGACATCCCGGCCAGCCTCTTCACCGCCGTGGCGCAGGTGCTGGCCTACATCTACCGCCTGCGCGCCGCCCTGCGCGGTGAAGGCCTCATGCCCGGCGAGGTGCCGCAGCCCGCCGTGCCCGCCGGCCTGGACCCGCACGAACGCAAGACGCCGCCCTCGGCCCACCCCATTCCTAGCGCCGCATGAACCCGCTCGTCCAGACCCTCCAGGCCCGCCTCGGCCGCAACCTCGCCCTGCTCTCGGGCGTGGCCGCGCCCCTGCTGGTCGTCGCCATCCTCGCGATGATGGTGCTGCCGCTGCCGCCATGGCTGCTCGACATCCTCTTCACCCTCAACATCGCCGTCGCGCTGATGGTGATGATGGTCGCTGCCTATATGCTGCGCCCGCTGGACTTCGCCGCTTTCCCCGCCGTGCTGCTGCTGACCACGTTGATGCGGCTCTCGCTCAACGTCGCGTCCACCCGTGTGGTGCTGATGGAAGGCCACACCGGCCCGGGCGCCGCCGGCGCCGTGATCGAGGCCTTCGGCCACTTCCTGATCGGCGGCAACTTCGCCGTCGGCCTGATCGTCTTTGCCATCCTCGTGGTCATCAACTTCATGGTGGTGACCAAGGGCGCCGAACGCATTGCCGAAGTCTCGGCCCGTTTCGCCCTGGACGCCATGCCCGGCAAACAGATGGCCGTGGACGCGGATCTGTCCGCCGGCATCATCGACGAGCGCGAGGCCAAACGCCGCCGCGCCGAAGTCAGCGAAGAAGCCGACTTCTTCGGCTCCATGGACGGTGCTTCCAAGTTTGTGCGCGGCGACGCCATCGCCGGCATCCTGATCCTCTTCATCAACATCATCGGCGGCTTCGCCATCGGCATGGCCCAGCACGGCCTGTCGGCTGGCCAGGCCGCCAACAGCTACATCCTGCTGGCCGTGGGCGACGCGCTGGTCGCGCAGATCCCGGGCCTGCTGATCTCGGTGGCCGCGGCCATGGTGGTCTCGCGTGTGGGCAAGGACGAAGACCTGGGCAAACAGATCGCCAACCAGATGTTCGTCTCGCCGCGTGTGCTGGGTATCACCGCCGGCGTGCTGGGTGTGCTCGGCCTCATCCCCGGCATGCCCAACTTCGTTTTCCTCTCGATTGCCAGCCTGATCGGCTACGCCGCCTGGGTGCTGGCGCACAAACCCGAGCCGACCGCAGAAGAAGCCGCCGCCGCGCCCGCCCCGCCCAGCGACGGCGAAGCCAGCTGGGACGACCTGCAGCCCGTGGACCAGCTGGGCCTGGAGCTCGGCTACCGCCTCATCACCCTGGTGGACAAGAACCGCTCGGGCGACCTGCTCACCCGCATCAAGGGCGTGCGCCGCAAGTTTGCACAGGAAGTGGGCTTCCTGCCGCCGCCCGTGCACGTGCGTGACAACCTGGAACTGCGCCCCAGCGGCTACCGCATCAGCCTGCGGGGTGTGATCGTCGGCGACGGCGAGGCCTACCCCGGCATGTTCCTGGCCATCAACCCCGGCGGCATCACCACGCCGCTGATCGGCACCGCCACCACCGACCCGGCTTTCGGCCTGCCCGCGCACTGGATCGACGAACGCCAGAAGGAAGCGGCCCAAATGGCTGGCTTTACGGTGGTTGATTCCGAGACCGTGATGGCGACCCATTTGTCACACTTGATGCAGGTCCACGCCGCCAAGTTGCTCAGCCGCACCGAGACCCAGCAGCTGGTCGACCATGTCGCGCGGCTGGCCCCCAAGCTCATTGAAGAAGTCGTGCCCAAGATGGTCCCGATCGCCGTGTTCCAGAAAGTCCTGCAGCTGCTGCTGGAGGAGTCGGTGCACATCCGCGACATCCGCACCATCATCGAATCCCTGGCCGAGCATGCCCCCACCATCGCCGACCCGGTGGAACTGGCCAAGCGCGTGCGCGTGGCGCTCTCACCGGCCATCGTGCAGCAGATCTACGGCCCGTCCAAGGAACTCAACGTCATCGCCATCGACCCGCCGCTGGAACGCCTGCTGGTCCAGGCCCTGGGCAACCCCAGCGGCCCCGCGCTGGACCCGGGCGTGGCCGACATGCTCACGCGCAACGCCGCCAACGTGGCCATGAAGCAGGAAGAAACCGGCGTGCCGGCCTGCCTGCTGGTGCCCGACACCATCCGCAATTCCATCGCGCGCCTGGTGCGCCGCGCTGCCCCACGCATGCAAGTGCTGTCGCACAGCGAAATTCCTGAAACCCATTCCATCCGCATCGGACCGATCCTGCGAGGCGCCGCATCATGAACATCCAACGCTTCACCGCCCCCACCGCACGCGAAGCCCTCGCCAAGGCCCGCCTGACCTTTGGCGACGGCACCCTCATCCTCTCCAACCGCCAGACGCCGCAAGGTGTCGAGGTGATGGCCAGCACCGAAGAATCGCTGGCCACGCTGGACCAGGTGGTCTCCCCGGCCCCGCTGGCCGCTGCTGCTCCCGCACCGCGCCCCAGGGCCGTGCCGGCCCCCAGCCCCGCCGCTGTGCGCGCGGCTGCCCAGACCCCGGTGGAAGAAGACGCCGACCAGCTGGCCATGAGCACCCTGTCCTTCCAGGACTATGTGCGTGAACGCATGCTGCAGCGCCGCGCCGAAGCCCAGCAACAAGCCAAGGCCGCGGCGCCCCAGTCGGCTCGCTCCGTCTACGAAATTCTCCCGCCCGATCCTGAAAGCGCTCCGCCGCAGCGCAAGGCCGCGCCCATCGCCTTGCCCCAGCCCGTGGCACCGGCACCGGCGCCCGCTGCCCCGGCCGCCGCGTCCCAGCAGGGCCTGGTGAACGAACTCAGCGCCATGAAGGAGATGATCGAGGAACGCTTCAGCACCCTGGCCTGGTTGGGCCAGACCAAGCAGAGCCCGATCCGCGCCAACCTCACGCTCAAGCTCATCCGCTCCGGCTATTCGCCTGCCCTGGCGCGCGCCGTGCTCAGCATGATGCCGGACGACGCCAGCCCCGCCGAGGCCATCCAGTGGTTGATGGGCATCCTGACCCGCAACATCAAGACCGATGCCGGTGGCCCCGCACTCAAGGACGAAGGCGGCGTCTTCGCCCTGGTCGGCACCACCGGCGTGGGCAAGACCACCACCGCCGCCAAGCTGGCCGCCCTGTGCGCCCGCACACACGGCGCCGGCAGCGTGGGCCTGATCACCCTCGACAGCTACCGCATCGGTGCCCACGAGCAGCTGCGCGCCTACGGCCGCATGCTGGGTGTGGTGGCCCATATGGCCCACGACCGCGCCGCCTTGCAGGACCTGCTGGGCCTGCTGAGCAACCGCAAGATGGTCATCATCGACACCACCGGCGTAGCCCCGCGCGACCCGCGCAAGCGCGACATCCTCGACGTGCTGGACCTGCCGCAGATCAAGCGCCTGCTGGTGCTCAACGCCGCCAGCCACGGCGACACGCAGGACGAGGCCGTGGCCAACTTCGGCGCCAAGCAGGCTGTGCTGACCAAGATCGACGAGGCGGTGAAGATCGCCCCCGCGCTGGATACCGTCATCCGCCACCACCTGGTGCTGCGCGGCGTGAGCAGCGGCCAGCGCGTGCCCGAAGACTGGGAACGCGCCGATGCCGCGGCACTGGTGCGCCTGTCCATGCGCTCTTCGGGCAAATCGGCCCACGACCCGCAGATGGACGAACTGGGCCTGTACTTCGCGCAGGCCAGCGTCCAGACCCAGGGACGCCTGCATGCTTGACACCGACAGCCACCAGGCCGCGGGACTGGCCGCTCTGGCCGCCGAGCAGGCGCCACGCATCGTGGCCCTGGCTGGCCATGGCGACCTCCGCAGCGAACTGCCCCTGCTGTGGCAGCTCTGCGCCGCCTGGACCGCGCTGGACTATCCGCTGGTGGTGCTGGATGGTCATGTGCGCGAAACCCCGCAGACCCCCGGCCTGCAGCAGCTGCTGGACGGCAGCGAAGACGTCGCCCACCTGGACCCCGGCTCGCAGGACTGGCCCATCATTCCCGCCGCCCTGGGCCTGACCGCCCTGGGCACGCCCCAGGCCG
>CAUPRZ010000147.1:0-6190 GCA_963513855.1 uncultured Hylemonella sp. | reverse complement strand
GAGGCCCTGGGACTGCCGCGCCTGCTGCTGCTCAACGACTTCACGGCCCTGGCCCTGGCCCTGCCGCTCTTGCCACCCGCAGAGCTGCGCCAGGTGGGCGGCGGCCAGGCCGCGCCTGGGGCGGCGATCGGCCTCATCGGTGCCGGCACGGGTCTGGGCGTTTCGGGCCTGCTGCCCCTTGGCCACCAGGGCAAATGGCTGCCCATCGCGGGCGAGGGCGGCCACGTCACGCTGAGCGCCAGCAACGATCTGGAATACGCCGCCATCGCACAGCTGCGGCAACGTTATGGCCATGTCTCGGCCGAACGTGTCATCTCCGGCCCGGGCCTGGTCGACCTGTACCACGCCCTGTGTGAACTCAAGGATGGCCAGGGCCGCGAAATCACCACCCCGGCCGAGGTGATGGAACGCGCCGAAGCCCATCCGCAATCGAGTGCCGCGCAGGCCCTGGACATGTTCTGCGGCCTGCTGGGCTGCGTGGCCGGTGATCTGGCCCTGACCCTGGGTACACGCGGCGGCATCTACATCGGCGGCGGCATCGTGCCGCGCCTGGGGGAGCGTTTTGACCGCTCACCCTTCCGCCAGCGTTTCGAGAGCAAGGGACGCTTCAAGAACTACCTGGCCGCCGTGCCGACCTGGGTCATCCAGAGTCCGGTCTCGCCCGCGCTGCAAGGGGCCTCGCAGGCCCTGAACCTCACGCAGTGGTGAACGGGACAACACGGGGCGCTGAGGCACAATTCCCCGCATGGCGCTCATCCTCATCGTAGAAGACGACGAACTGCTGCGTGACAGCGTGTCGGACCTGCTGCAACACGCCGGCCACCGCACCCTGGCCTGTGCCGACGGCGCCAGTGCCCAGCAGCAGCTCGAGGCCCAGGCGGTCGACGCCGTGTTGCTGGACCTGGGCCTGCCCAAGGTCGACGGCATGACACTGCTGCACTGGATACGCGAGCGTTTCGAGAGCCTGCCCGTCATGATCCTGACCGCACGCGACAGCATCGACCACCGCGTCGAAGGCCTCATGGCCGGGGCCGACGACTACCTGACCAAACCCTTTGGCAACGCCGAACTCTGCGCGCGACTGCAGGCCCTGCTGCGGCGCGCGCGCCTGCCGGCCTTCGAAGCCCAGAGCGCCGGCAGTGAACCGCCGCCATCCACGCCCGGCCTGAGCTTCGACACCGAACAGCCCCGCGTCTGGGTCCAGGGCCAGTCTATCGTGCTGACCCAGCGCGAATGGGAGCTGCTGCAGGTGCTGCACGCGCAGATCAACCAGGTGGTGAGCCGCGACAACGTGCTGCTGGTCTGGCAGACCGACGGCTCCGAGCCCATCGCCTCCAATGCGCTGGAGGTCTATGTGCACCGCCTGCGCCGCAAGCTGCAGGGCACGGGTGTGAGCATCCGCAACATCCGCGGCCTGGGTTACATGCTCGAGATGGCATGAAGTCCATCCCCTCGCTGCGCCGTCAGCTGCTGGTCTGGCTGCTGCTACCGCAGCTGGTGCTGTGGCTGGTGGGCGGGGCCCTGGCCTATCGCATCGCGCTGATCTCGGCCGAGAAGGCGCTGGACCAGTCCCTGCTGCAGTCGGTGCGCTCGCTGGCGCGGCAGGTCAAGCCCATCGGTTCCGGTCTGCTGGTGGACTTTCCCCGGGCGGCCCAGGCCATCATCGAAGAAGAACCCGAGGACCGTGTGAACTACATGGTGTCCTCGCCGCCCGGCCGTTTCCTGATCGGCAACCTGTCTTTTGCCGAGCCGCCGCTGCCCCTTCAGGCCGGCGTTCCGGTCGTCTACCGCACCGAGCAGGACGGACGTGTCATGCGGGCCGTGGCCCTGGACCTGCCCTATGGCGAGGCCGATGCCGCCCAGCTGCTGCGCGTGCAGCTGGCCAAGAGTTATGTGGCACGCGACCGCATCGCACGTGAGCTCATCGCCGACCTGCTCGCGCCCCTGCTGGTGCTGGGTGCCATGTTGAGCGGGCTGGTCTATGCCGGCATCAAACGCGGCATGCAGCCCCTGACCCGGCTGGAGGCGCAGCTCCAGCATCGCTCGCCCCATGAGCTGACCCCGCTGGAGCTGACCACCGCACCGCGTGAAGTCCATGCCCTGCTGACCGCCATCAACCGTCTGCTGGCCTCGGTGGCGCGCAATATGGTGCAGGAAAAACGTTTTATCAACGACGCGGCACACCAGCTGCGCACGCCCCTGGCCGGCCTGATCAGCCAGACCGAACTGGCGCTGCAGGAAGAAGCCCCCGAGCTGATCAAGGCTCGCCTGCACAAGGTGCACGCCGGTGCCCAGCGCAGCGCGCACCTGCTCAACCAGCTGCTGACGCTGGCACGCAGCGGTGCCGAGGTGCCCCTGCTCCCCATCGACCTGGCACAGCTGGCGCAAGCCGTGGCGCGCGAGTTCAGCCCGCGGGCTGTGAGCCTGCAGGTGGATCTGGGTTACGAAGGGCTGAGCCAGGCCCGGGTGCTCGGCTCCGAGCTGCTGCTGCGTGAAGCTCTGAGCAATCTGATCGACAACGCCCTGCGTTATGGCCGCAAGGACATGGACAGCAGCGTCACCATCTCGGTACTGGACCAGGGGAAGCAGATCGAGCTGCGCGTCGAGGACAACGGCCCCGGGCTCGACGCCACGCTACGCGAACAGGCGTTTGAGCGCTTCTGGCGCGGCAGCGAACTGCCGGGCGGCTGCGGCCTGGGCCTGTCCATCGTGCAGGAGATCGCGCGCCGCCACGGTGGCGAAGCGCAGATTGAAGCCGCGCCCACACAGGGCCTGCGGGTGCGACTGCTCTTGCCGCGCCTAGAGTCGAACGCCTGAAGCCGCGTCGAACCAGTGCGCCTGGCCCGGGCTGACTTCCAGGCCCACACGGTCGCCGGGGCGCACGGGAATCTGCGGCGAGGTGCGCACCGTCACCATGCCGGCCGCGGTCTGCACCACCACATAGGTGTCGGCGCCTGTAGGCTCCACCACATTGACTTCACCCCGCCAGGTCGCGCTGTCGCTGAACAGCAGGTGCTCGGGCCGCACGCCCAGGGTCAGGGCCTGGTGGGCTGGCGCCGGGCAGGCCAGAGACAGCAGGGCCTCGGGCAACACAAAACCGTTGCCGTCCAGCGCCGTCTTGCCCGCGATCAGGTTCATGGTCGGCGAGCCGATGAAGGTGGCCACATAGGTGTTGGCGGGCCGGTTGTATATCTCGTCGGGTGTGCCCAGCTGCTGCACCAGGCCGTCCTTCATGACGGCGATGCGGCTGCCCAGGGTCATGGCCTCGATCTGGTCGTGTGTCACGTACACGCTGGTGATGCCGCTGATCTGATGCAGGCGCTTGATCTCGGCCCGCATCTCGACGCGCAGCTTGGCGTCGAGATTGGACAGCGGTTCGTCGAACAGGAACAGCGAGGGCTTGCGTGCCAGGGCCCGGCCCATGGCCACACGCTGGCGCTGCCCGCCCGAAAGCTGCGAGGGCCGGCGGTCCAGCAGGTGGCCGATCTGCAGCATGGCGGCCACTTCGGCGATGCGCTGCTCGCGCTCGGCCTTGGGCACCTTGCGGATCTCCATGGCAAAACCGATGTTCTGCGCCACGCTCATGGTCGGGTACAGGGCATAACTCTGGAACACCATGGCAATGTCACGCTGGGCCGGCGGCACACCCACCACGTCGCGCCCGCCGATGCAGATCTCGCCCTCGGTCGGGTCGTCCAGGCCCGCGATCAGATTGAGCAGGGTGGACTTGCCGCAACCCGAGGGGCCCACCAGGATCAGGAACTCGCCCGGGCTGACGCTGATGTCGATGCGCTTGAGCACCTCCACCAGCTTGTCGCCCTTGCCAAAACATTTGCGGATGCCGCGGATATCCAATGCTGATGCCATCGTGTTCTACCTTCAACCCTTGACGGCGCCGGCGGTCAGCCCACGCACAAAATAACGCCCGGCCAGCACATAGACCAGCATGGTGGGCAGGCCGGCAATGAGTGCTGCCGCCATGTCCACGTTGTAGGCCTTCACACTGCTGGAGGTGTTGGCCAGATTGTTCAGGCCCACGGTGACGGGCTTGGAGTCCGCCCCGGTGAAGGCCACACCAAAAAGAAAGTCGTTCCAGATCTGGGTGAACTGCCAGATCAGCGTCACCATCACGATGGGGGTGGACATGGGAACAATGATGCGCCAGAAGATCATCCAGAAACCCGCCCCGTCGATGCGCGCCGCGCGCAGCAGCTCACCGGGGATGGCCGCGTAGTAGTTGCGGAAGAACAGCGTGGTGCTGGGTAGGCCCGCCAGCAGGTGCACCAGGATCAGCCCGCCCACGGAGCTGGACAGGCCCAGCCAGCCCAGCACCTGGCTCATGGGCAGCAGCACCACCTGGAAAGGCATGAACACACCGAAGAGCAGCAGGGCAAACAGGGTGTCGCTGCCCTTGAACTTCCACAGGCTCAGCACATAACCGTTGATGGCGCCCCAGGCCGTGGACAGCAGCACCGCCGGCACAGCCATCAGCACCGAATTCCAGAAATAAGGCTGCAGACCCGAGCACTGCGCGCCCGTGCAGGCCGTGGACCAGGCCAGGGTCCAGGACTCCCAGTTGAACGTGGTCGGCAGGGCCAGCAGATTGCCGGCGCGAATCTGTTCGGCGTCCTTGAGCGAGGTGATCACCATCACGTACAGGGGCGTGAGGAAAAGCAGCGCGCCCAGACCCAGGCTGCCGTAGATCAGGCCGCGGCTGAGCCAGTGCCAGGAGTTTGCTCTAGCGCTCATGAGGCTTGCTCCGCAGTTCGCTGTACAGATAGGGCACGACCAGGGCGGCAACCGTCATCAGCATCACCATGGCGCTGGCCGCGCCCAGGCCGATCTGCCCGCGCGTGAAGCTCATGGCGTACATAAAGGTCGCAGGCACGTCGGTGGCATAACCTGGCCCGCCCGCAGTCAACGCCATGATCAAGTCGAAACTCTTGATCGCCAGGTGCGAGAGCACCATGAGCGTGGAAAAAAATACCGGCCGCAGCGCCGGCAGCACGATGCGCCAGTAGATGCGCGGCAGCGAAGCCCCGTCGATCTGCGCGGCCTTGATGATGCTGTCGTCGATGCTGCGCAGGCCCGCCAGGAAAAGCGCCATGGTGAAACCGGCCGACTGCCAGACACCCGCGATCACCACGCAGTAGATCGCCATCTCGTTGTCCACCAGCCAGGTGAAGCTCGCACCTTCCCAGCCCCAGTCCTGCAGCAGCTTCTCCAGCCCTAAGCTAGGGTTAAGCAACCACTTCCAGACCGTGCCCGTGACCACAAAGGACAGGGCCATGGGGTAGAGGTAAACCGTGCGGATGAAACCCTCGGCGCGGATCTTCTGGTCCAGCAGAATGGCCAGCAGAATGCCCAACAGCATGGAGCCGCCCACATAACCGAAGCCGAAGATGCCCAGGTTCTTCAGCGCCACCCACCAGCGGTCCATCTCCCACAGCTTGGCGTATTGCGCCAGACCGACCAACTCGTAGTTGGGCAGCATGCGCGAGACCGAGACCGAGAGCACCCCGTTCCAGATCATCAGGCCGTAGATAAAGGCCAGGCCCAGCACCACGCCCGGTGCCAGCACCAGCTTGGGCAGCCATTTCTCCAATCGGTCGCTCGAAGTCACAAGGGTTCACGTTTCAAAAAAATGGGGAAGAGCCCTGCTCTTCCCCGATCAGGCAACTGCTGCGTCCGTTCAGCGGGTCTTGGCCGCGGCCAGCAGGCGCTTCACGCCGTCATCCACGCTGATCTTGTCGTCGTTCCAGAACTGGCTCACCAGGTCCTTGATCGCGCCTTCGGTCGCGGGCGAGATGGCCATGCCGTGCGCCACGGACGGCACCAGGCCGCCGGTCTTGGCGGTGTCCACGAAGTCCTTGCTCGAGAGCTTGGCGCAATCGTCAAACTTGGCCATGGACATGTTCAGACGCACCGGGATGGAACCCTTGTTGAGGTTGAACACCTCCTGGAAGTCCGGGCTCATGATGGCCGCAGCCAGCGCAGCCTGGGCCTTCTGGGCGCCCGCGTCCTTGAGCTTGAACATGGCAAAAGAGTCGACATTGAAGGTGAAGGCGTTGGCCGTGCCCGGTGCCGCGGCGCAGAGGAAGTCCTTGCCCGGCTTCTTGCCGGCCGCGATGAACTCGCCCTTGGCCCAGTCCCCCATGAACTGGAAGCCGGCCTTGCCCTGCATCACCAT
>CAUPRZ010000146.1:0-6192 GCA_963513855.1 uncultured Hylemonella sp. | reverse complement strand
CAGGCTCAGCGCGCGCAGATGGACCGGCCCCAGCGCGTGGTCGCTGTCCTGCAGACGGGTTTTCATCACCTGGCGCACGCTGCCGAACAGTGTCATGAAAGCCTGGAAGGTGGGCAGGGTGGGGGAGGGCTGGCGGGGGCCGGGTTTGCTCATGGCGGTAATTGGTTGAGTGTGTCAACTAATGGCTATAATGTTGTTATTGTCAACTATTTGGACCGCCATGCAAACAACCCCTCACTCCGAATCGTCGGCCCCGGCGCGCACCCTGCGCAGGATCTGGCCCGCACTGCTCATCATGCCTACCGTGGCCGGCATCCTCAGCGCCTTCATGGCCTGGGCCAACGTCGGTTTCGGGTCGGCCTTCCTGGCCACCTGGGCCCGCGGTTTTATCAGCAGCCTGGTCATCCTGCCGCTGGTGCTGGCCTGCCTGGGCCCGCTGGAACGCCTGGTGCTGAAACTCTTCCCCGCCTTGCACCGCTACGGGCGCAAGATCATCGTGGCCCTGCTCACGGCCTTCTGCATTGAAAGCGTGTTGTCGCTGACGGTCACCGCCATCAACAGCCCCTGGGACGGCGGCTTCAGCAGCTACTGGTGGATGGCCTTCAGCCGCTCCCTGCCGGTGGGCGTGCTGATTGGCCTTTTCATGGCCTTTGTCCTCAAGCCCCGGCTGGAACGCATGATGCAGGCCGCCCGGGCCTGACAGCTCAGGTCAGCAATGCCGTCTGCTGCAGGCGGAACACCGCTACTGCCTGCACCAGATCCTGCGCCTGCCCGCGCAGGCTGCTGGCCGCGGCGGCCATCTCTTCGACCAGGGCCGCGTTCTGCTGCGTGGCCTGGTCCATCTGGGTCACGGCCTCGCCGATCTGGCTCACACCGGCACTTTGCTCGCTGCTGGCCGCGCTAATTTCGCCCATGATGTCGGTCACGCGGCGGATGCTGGCCACCACCTCGTTCATGGTCTGCCCGGCCTGGTCCGCCTGCGTTGTGCCGGCCTCGACCCGGTTCACGCTGTCCGTGATCAGAGCCTTGATCTCCTTGGCCGCTTCGGCGCTACGGCCGGCCAGGGTGCGCACCTCGGAAGCCACCACGGCAAAACCGCGCCCCTGCTCACCGGCGCGGGCCGCTTCCACGGCGGCGTTCAGCGCCAGGATATTGGTCTGGAAGGCGATGCCGTCGATCACGCTGATGATGTCCGCAATCTTTTTGCTGCTGTCGCTGATGCCGCGCATGGTGTCCACCACCTGGGCCACCACCTCGCCGCCCTGCACGGCCACGGTGCTCGCGCTCTGCGCCAGCTGGTTGGCTTGTTTGGCGTTGTCGGCGTTCTGCTTCACGGTGGAAGACAGTTCTTCCATGGAGGCCGCTGTTTCTTCCAGCGCGCTGGCCTGGCTTTCGGTACGGGCCGAGAGGTCCTGGTTGCCCTGGGCGATCTCGGCGCTGGCCGTGGACACGGATTCCGAACCCGAACGCACGCGCTGAACGATGCCGGCCAGCTGGCGCCGCATCTCCTCCTGCGCGCGCAGCAGCTGGTCCACCTCGTCCGTGCCGCTGGCCTCCATGGCCACCGTCATGTCGCCCGCGCTCATACGCTCGGCCCCGCTCACGGCCTGGCCCAGGCGGCGCGTCACGCTGCGGCTGATGAACCAGCCCAGTGCCACCCCGACCAGTACGGACAGCACGATCAGGCCCAGCGTGATGCCGCGGCTTTGCTCGTACAGGGCCGTGTTGGCGTCCGAGACATTCTTGGCGTTCTGCTCGAAGAGCTTGGTCAGCTCGGTCATCTGCGTGCCCAGCGCGATGCTGGGCGGTGCCACCTGATCGCGCAGGTACTGCAGCACCGGCGATTCGATGTTCATCTCTTCGGCCACCATCAGCTTGAGGATCCCTTCCAGCGCCTGCTGGTCGGCCTTCCAGGCCTCGTCCACTTTGCGGAAGGCGGCCTCGGTCTCCGGGGTACGCGCCAGCTTGCGGGCCTCGGCCATGAGCTCCAGGCTCTTGGCGCGCCAGTCCTCGATGCGTTTGAGCGCCGCCAGACGTGCCGGCCGCGAGGTGGCCAGGATGGCATCACGCAGCGCCACCACGGCGGCATAACGCTGCAGGTTCGCTTCCTTCACCAGCGACAGGCCGATCGTCTCGTATTCGTAGAGCGCTGTGTCGGCATCGTTGATCTGGCCCATATTGCGCACGGCATACAGGCCCAGGACAGCGCCCAGCAGCGATACGACCACAAAGGCGCCGATCAGCTTGGTGGAAATCTTGAGGTCCGAGAACGACATGGGAGGTCTCCTGATTCTGGTGAGGTGCCGCCAGAATACCCATGCCCGTGAGCCCTGTCACGGTTATTTGCCGGGGAAAAACCCGCCTGTTGCTGGCGGGCCGCCGCGCGGCAGATCAGGCGCCGCTGTAGACCAGCCCCGACGCCACGCCGCCAAACAGATCCCCCTCCACCAGCGGCACGCCGGGGAAGGCGGCTTGCAGTGCGCGCTGGAAGGGCCGCAGGGCCGAGGAGCCGCCCGTGAGGTAGATGGCGTCCAGGGCCTGCTGGCGCAGGCCGGCCTTGCGCACGCATTCCTGCGCGCAGGCCACCGTGCTCTCCAGCAGGGCCTGCAACTGCGCCTGCATGGCGGCGGCCCGCATGGGCGCGGCCAGATGGGGTTCCACTTCCGACAGATCCATGGCCACGTCGCTGTCCTGCTGCGAGCAGCGTATCTTGGCCTGCTCCACCTCGTGGGCGAGGCGGTGGCCGTGGCGTTCTTCCAGTACGCGCATCAGGCGCCGGTGCAGGGTGGTGTCGGTGTAATTGGTCCACAGGGCCTGCGCCTGAGCCAGGGCGCGGGGCTGGTAGAGCCAGTGGATCAGGTGCCAGGTGGACAGGTCGAAGAAGATGCGACTGGGCACCTCGCGCCCCTCGGGGCCGATGTGGCGGTAACCCAGCAGGGGCATCACCTGTTCCAGGCTGAGCTTGTGGTCAAAGTCCGTGCCGCCGATGTGCACGCCCGTGGTGGCCAGCACGTCATCGGCACGGTTGGCCTTTTTCATGCGGTCCGGCCCCAGCCGCACCACGGTGAAGTCCGAGGTGCCGCCGCCCAGGTCCACCACCAGCACCGTGCTCTCTGTGCTCAGGCGGCGTTCATAGTCCAGCGCCGCGGCTATCGGCTCCAGCTGGAAAGACACGTCCTTGAAGCCCACCGTCTGCGCCGCCAGCAGCAAAGAGGCCTGGGCCTGGGCATCACGTTCGGCGTCGTCGTCCACAAAATGCACGGGCCGGCCCATCACCACCCGGGTGGGCGCCGCGCCCAGGGCCAGGGTGGCGCGGTCACGCAGCGTGGCCAGAAAGGTGGCGATGATCTCCTGAAAGCTCACCTGCCGGTTGTTCACCACCGTGGTCTCCAGCAGCAGGGGGCTGCCCAGCAGGCTCTTGAGCGAACGCATCAGCCGCCCCTCCGTGCCCTCCAGATACTGCGTCACCGCATCGCGGCCGAAGTGGGTGCTCAGGTCTTCGTGGTTGTAGAACACCGCCGTGGGCATGGCCGTGGCCGTGCCCTCCAGCGCGATCAGGCGCGCCGTGCCTCCGGGCGCGGCCCAGGCCATGGCGGAGTTGGAGGTGCCGAAGTCGATGCCGAGGGTGCCGGGGAGAGACATGAAAAGAAGGGCGCAAGAGCGCAAGTGCAGGCCGCGAAGGACGGGCATTGTGCCATCCCGCCCTTGCTGCCATCCGATCCGCCGGGGCTGATTTCCTCATGCCGGCCTGCGTCTTTTTGGTTCGCCGGGGCCGGGGTGTGAGGGCTGCTGTCAGAATCTCCGTCATGAGTCACTTTCCCGGATTGAGCATCCAACCCTCCTTCCCGTCGGATTTTGTCCCCCTGGCCGGCAGCGCGCGTGATTGCGAAGACTGCGGCAAGGCCGAACGGGTCGGCTTCCAGTTCGACTACGCCTTCCAGCCCATCGTCGACATCCGCAGCCAGGCCTTTTTTGCCCACGAGGCCCTGGTGCGCGGGCCGAACGGCGAGGGCGCCCTGAGCGTGTTGTCCCAGGTCAACGACCACAACCGCTACCGCTTCGACCAGGCCTGCCGCGTCAAGGCCATCAAGGCCGCCAGCGAACTGGGCATCGCCGAGCCCATCTCCATCAACTTCCTGCCCAACGCCATCTACAAACCCGAGCTCTGCATCCGCACCACCCTGGAGGCGGCCCGCGTGCACGGCTTCCCGCTGGAGCGCATCATCTTCGAGGTGACCGAGGGCGAACGCATCGAAGACGGCCCCTGGTTTGCCGACATCCTGCGTGAATACAAACGCTGCGGCTTCAAGACCGCCATCGACGATTTCGGGGCCGGGTATGCCGGCATGAAACTGCTGGCCGACTTCCAGCCCGACCTCATCAAGATCGACATGGACCTCATCCGCGGTGTCGACAGCAACAAGCCGCGCCAGGCCATCGTGCACAGCCTGGTGGCGCTGTGTGCCGAGATGCAGATCCAGGTCATCGCCGAAGGCATCGAAACCGCCGCCGAGCGCGACTTCCTGCAGGACGCCGGCATCCATCTGATGCAGGGCTACTTCTTCGCCCGCCCGGCCTTCCGGGCCATGGCGCCCGTCCATGCATCGGCCTTTCGCGCGGCGGTCTAAGGCCCCCCGGCAAAGACGTTAAACTGGGTCCCACAAGGGCAAACGCATTGAAAGGTGCGCACGCAAAGCCACCGGTCTAAGGCAAGCAAGTGCTACGACAGCGGGGTTACATGGAACAACACACCAAAAACGCATGCCCTCGTCCAGTTTGACTGGAGGAGGGCATTTTTGTTGGGGTCAGGACGCATGGCGGACCCGCCGCATCGCCTGATGAATGGAAGAACGACGAATGAGCACCAAGGACAAGGACAAGGTCCTCGACATCTGCAGACGCATCGAACGTGCGCTCCAGCGTGACTGGGGCAGCACTGGCACGGGCTTGAGTCAGCGGCTCAGGACCACCCGCTATGTGGTGCCTGCCGAGCTGCGCAAGCGCATCCACTTCCTGCGTCGCCTGCAGAAACAGGCCCTGCACAAGGAACGCTTCAAGCTCAAGTCGCCGGCCGACTTCGAGGCCAAGGGTGACCAGGTGCTCGAAGAACTGGCCGAGGCCCGCAAGACAGCCGCGCCCCGCCTGAATCTCTGGCTGATGGATCTGGTCGCCAAACACCGTGTCATCGTCGGCACCGCCGTTGTTGCCCTGCTTGTTGCGGTGGCGGGCTTGTTCTACCTGCTGTACGAGCCCGAGCCGGCACTGCTGCCGATGGCCCAGCCCACCCCCGCGCCCCGGCCGGCCCCCAAGCCGGTGCCCAAACCCGCTCCCAAGCCGGCTGTGGCGGCCACGCCAGCTCCGGCGCCAGCCGCCCAGGCGCCGGCTCCGGCCCCCAAGCAGGCACCCGTCGCGGCTGCAGAACCGGCACCCGCGCCCGCCGTGGTGGCCGAACCCGGCCCCCCGCCCGCAGGCACCAAGGTCCAGATCGACGTGCCGGCCCAGGTGACCGTCACCCTCAAGCGGGTCGAGGTCGTCAAGGGCGCCTCGGACCGCGACGAGATTGCCGTCATCGTCGATGTGCAGAACATGGGCTACGCCAGCCTCAAGCGCATCACCTTTGACGCTTGGCTCTACGACGCCTCCGGCAGCAAAGCCGTGGCCCTCATTACGCCGGCGGCACCCGATGCCAGCTGGCACGCCTTCCTGCGTCTGGCCCTCAAGCGCGGGCAGAGCGCCGAAGTCCGCCTCTCTTACAGCACCCAGTCCAAATGGTCCTCGGAGCAGGCCGTTGAACTGGTGAACTCGGGGCGTTACCAGATCCGGCTCAAGGCCGCCTCGCTCGCCGACGACGCCAACAAGGCCCTGCCCCTGTAGACCGTACCGCGGGCCGCCGGAGCTGGTGCGGCTCAGGCCGGGGGTGCCGCTAGATCGTCTGTACAAACCTGGTTGCGCCCGGCGGCCTTGGCCCGGTACAGGGCAGCATCTGCGCGTTTCAGCAATTCATCAATATCCGGGTCGGCAACGGCCAGCTGGCTCACGCCGATGGAGACCGTGAAGGACAGGGGCGGGCCATCGGGCTGCTCCACCTTTTCCGCGGCCAGGGCCAGGCGCAGCCGCTGCGCCACCTCGGTTGCGCGTGCCAGCGTCGTCTCCGGCATCAGCACGCCAAACTCCTCGCCGCCCAGGCGCGTG
>CAUPRZ010000145.1:0-6217 GCA_963513855.1 uncultured Hylemonella sp. | reverse complement strand
CGCCCAGGCCCTTGAGACGGCCGGCCGTCACCTGCGGCAGGACGGAAGGCGGGGTGCCAAACGTGATCTGCGTATCACCGGCGATCACGGACTGGATGGCCGGGCCACCGCCACGGAAGGGGATGTGCTGCATCTCGACCCCGGCCACCAGGCTGAACAGGGAAGCGCCCAGGTGCGGCGCCGAGCCGTTACCCGAGGTGGCGTAGTTCAGCTTGCCCGGCTCTTTCTTGGCGCGGGCAATCAGATCCTTGACCGAGTTGATGCCGAGGTTGGGATTGACCGCGATCACCAGGGGTGAACTCGTGAGTTTGGTCACGGGCAGCAGGTCGCTGGGTTTGTAGGGGAGCTTGGGGTTGAGCGCCGGGTTGACCGAGATGGAGCTCGGGCTGGCGATCAGCAGGGTGTAGCCGTCGGGTGTGGACTTGGCCACCAGATCGGCCGCAATGCTGGAGCCGGCCCCGGCCTTGTTTTCGATCACCACGGGCTGGCCCAGGACACGGCCCAGGGCATCGCCCACGGAGCGAGCCACGTAGTCAGCCGCGCCGCCGGGGGCAAAGCCGACCATGAGCTTGACGGGTTTGTTCGGATAGGTCTGGGCCCCTGCGGTGCCGGAAAGGGCAACAAGGGCCAGGACGCCGAGGACTCTCTTGAAAGTGCGCATGTCTAGTCTCCTGGTGTTGTGTCGTTGAATGAGGTCGCGCGGGAAAGGAAAACGGTGTCAGGGCAGGCCGGCCAGGACGATCTTGCCCATGTGCTGAGCGGCTTCCATGGCGGCCTTGGCCTCGGCCAGCTGTTCAAAAGGCAGCACACGGTCCACCAGCGGCACGATGCGGCCATCGGCCAGCATGGGCAGGATCTGGGCCTTGAAGGGCGGCACACCCTCGGCCTTCATGTCGGCGTTGCGCAGCTTGTTGGACACGCCGAAAAGCGTCAGGCGTTTGGCGTGTAAGGCATCGAGATCGATCTCGGCGTGCAGCGAGCCATCGACATAACCCACGACGGCCAGCCGGCCCTGGAAGGCCAGGCAACGCACGCTTTCGGCAAACATCGTCCCGCCCACAGCGTTGACCACCAGGTTGACGCCCTTGCCGCCCGTGGCCTGCATGACCGCGTCATGGAAATCCGGCGCGCGGGTGCAGATCCCGAGGTCCAGGCCCAGGGTCTTGAGGTGCTCGAGTTTGGCCTGTGAACCCGAGGTACCCATGACCTTGGCACCCAAGGCCTTGGCCATGGTCAGCGCCGTCACGCCCAGGCCCGAGGACACACCCGGGATCAGCAGCCACTGACCGGCCTGCAGCTGGCCCTGCAGCACCAGCATGTCATGCACCACCAGGGAAGACAAAGGCACGGCCGCGGCCTGTTCCCAGCTCAGCTGGACCGGCTTGGCCATGGCCTCGCGTGCATCCATGAGCACGAATTCAGCAAAACCTCCTCCACAACGGCCCATGACGGCGTCGCCGGGCTTGAGGCCGCTGACACCAGCCCCACAAGCCACGACTTCGCCCGCGGCTTCCATGCCGGCGGCCTTGGCGCTGCCTTCAGCCTGCAGGCTGTGGCCGATGATGAATTCACCCCGGTTCAGGCCGGCGGCACGCACACGCACCAGCACCTGGCCCGGGCCGGGATCCGGCTTGCTTATGTCGCGTAACTCGACGGCGATCTTGCCGCCGGTGATCTTGGCCCAGTAAGACTTCATCTTTTGTCCTTCTTCACTTGCCACGGAACACGGGCTTGCGTTTTTCCATGAAGGCCTTGCGGCCCTCGGCGTAGTCCTCGCTCTGGAAACAGCCCAGGATGAGCTGCTTGCACTTGTCGAAATCGATCTCGGGCGAGGGCTTGAGGATCTCGGCCACGATGGCCTTGCCCGCACGCACGGTCAGTGGCGCGTTGGCGGCCAGCGCTTCGGTGTACTCCTTCAGCAGCGCATCGAGTTGCTCAGGGGCGGCCACACGTGTGATCAGGCCCACATCTTTGGCCTCGGGCGCTCCGATACGGCGTGCGGTGAAAAACAGGTCCTTGGCCACACCCGGGCCCACGAGGTCCACCAGGTTTTTCATGGCCGAGTAGCGGTAGCCCAGGCCCAGGCGCGCGGCCGGGATGGAGAACACGGCATCGCTGGCGGCGATGCGCAGGTCGCAGCTCATGGCCACGTTGACACCGCCGCCGATGCAATAGCCGCGGATGCAGGCCAGCGTGGGCTTGCTGAAGTTGTAGATGCCCATGAGGGCCTGTTCAGCCATGAGTTCGTAGCGGGCCACGGCCTCGCGCGCGGCGCGCATGTCTTCGAACTGCGAGATGTCGGCGCCCGAGACAAAGGCCTTTTCGCCCGCGCCCGAGAACACCACGAGGCGCACGCGTTCATCGGCCTCGGCCAGGGCCAGCAGCACAGGCACCGCCTCCCACATGTCGACCGACAGCGCGTTGTGGCGCTCGGGGTTGTTGAAGCGGATGTGCAGCGTGCTGCCGTCTGCGTCCATCCAGCTCTGCACCCGCTCGGTGGGGGAGGTGTATGTAATCTCTGCCATCTCAATAAACTCCTTGTGCCTTCAGGCGCTTCATTTCTTCGTCGGCTAGGCCGAGTTCGTGCAGGATCTCGGCGCTGTGCTCGCCGCGCTTGGGGGCTGCACGGGCGATGGTGCTGGGCGTGCGTTCCAGCTGCATGGGCTGGCCCACCAAGCGCTGTGCACCATGGTGCGCCGAGACCACGTCCTTGACCATGCCCAGATGCTGGACCTGTTCTTCCTCGAACACTTCCTGGACGTTGTTGATCAGGCCACAGGCCACACCGCCCTCGTTAAAACGCTGGACCCAATAGGCGCGGTCCTGCGCAGCCAGACGGCGGTTGATCTCGGCGTTGAGCGCATCGCGGTTGACCGAACGGCCCATCTTGTCGTGGTAGCGCGCATCTGTCACCCACTCGGGCGCGCCCAGGATGTCGCAGAAACGTTCCCAGATCTTGGAGCCGAAGACGGCGATGTTCATCCAGCCGTCGCGCGCCTTGTAGACGCCGGTGGGGATGCTGGTCGGGTGGTAGTTGCCGGCTTGTGTGGGCACCTCACCGTCGATGAGCACACGCGAGGTCTGGAAGTCCATCATGTAGACCATGGACTCCAGCAGCGAGGTGTGCAGGAACTGGCCCTTGCCCGAGGCTTCACGTTCCAGCAGCGCCACCAGGATGCCCTGGGCCGCGAAGATGCCGGCGCAGAGGTCAGCTATCGGTATGCCCACGCGCATGGGGCCGTCGTCCGGTTTGCCCGTGACCGACATCAGACCGCTCATGCCCTGGGCGATCTGGTCGAAACCCGGGCGCTGCGCCAACGGGCCGGTCTGGCCGAAGCCCGAGATGCTGGCGTAGACCAGACGCGGATGATCTTTGGCCAAGGTCTCGTAGTCGATGCCCAGGCGGAACTTCACGTCTGGGCGGAAGTTCTCCACCACCACGTCGGCGGTGGCGATCAGGCGCTTGAGCACCGCGATGCCTTCGGCCTCTTTCAGGTTGAGCGTGATCGAGCGTTTGTTGCGGTGGGTGTACTGGTAGTCGGAGCCGTCCTGGCCACCCAGGGTGTCGTCGCCGCGCATGTGCTCGGGCATCTGGACCTGGATGACGTCGGCACCCCAGTCAGCGAGCTGGCGGCAGCAGGTCGGGCCGGCGCGCACCTGGGTCAGGTCGATGACACGGAAGCGCGCCAGGGCGGAGGAAGCGGGAAGGTGTGGCATGAAAGAAAAAGAGAGAAGAGACCAAATCTGGCTGACCTGCAGTGTCCGAGTTCAGCCACAAAGTGTCAACACTTTTGTTTAAATAGATGACACTTTTAATGGTTTCCCCCAATCCTCCAACGGAGGCCGGTGCTACCATCCAGACCACAACACCTCATCGGCCGCCCGCTCCATGCCCTCCGCCAAAGAAAAAACCGAACAAGGCCTGCCCCCTGCCATTGCGGAAGAACTCAAGCGCCTGATCTACAGCGGCGAAATCCAGCCGGGCGAGCGCCTGAACGAGGCTGCCCTGGCCCTGCGCATGGGCACCAGCCGCGGCCCCATCCGTGAAGCCATCCGCATGCTGGCCGGCCTGGGCTTGGTCACGGCCGTGCCCAACCGCGGCGTTTTCGTGCGCCAGATCTCGGTGCGCGAGATGCTGGAAATCTATGAGCTGCGCGCCCTGGTCTTCGGCTTCGCCGCCGAGCGTGCCAGCGAGCATGTGGACGATGCCCACCGTACCGAACTGGAACAGCTGCTGGACCGCATGGACACGGCCTGCGAGGCCGGTGATGGCACCCTCTATTACGAGCTTAATCTGCGCTTTCACACCGTGATCCTGGAGCTTTCGGGCAACCAGCGCGCGCACCAGGCCTACGACGACTACATCAAGGAATTGCACCTGTTCCGGCGCAGCTACTTCAACGCCCCGGGCAATATGCGCCGCTCCAACACCGAGCACCGCGCCATCTTCGAAGCCATCGCCAAGGGCGAAACCAAACGCGCCCGCACCCTGGCCGAACGCCACGTGCTCTCGGGCCGCGACCGGTTGATGGCCAGGCTGGAACAGCCGGCTTGAAGTGAACCACCCCCTGAGCCGCTGCGCGGCTCCCCCCTCTCTCGCCTGCGGCGGGAGGGGGGCGCACCCAGCGGCCGGGCCCAGCCCGTTCCGCGGGTGCCCTGGTTGTGCCCGCAGGTTTCATGCGTCGCGGGTGGTGCGCCCCGCCATGGGAACTGACTTGTAGGAAAATCGGGGGCATGACCACCCGCCCTGTCCGCTCCCAGTACGAAGACTTCATGCGCCACGTGTACACCACGGGCGTGCCCAAAACCGACCGCACCGGCACCGGCACGCGCAGCGTGTTCGGCCACCAGATGCGCTTCGACCTCAAGGAAGGCTTTCCCCTGGTGACCACCAAGAAGGTCCACCTGCGCTCCATCATCCAGGAACTGCTGTGGTTCCTCACGGGGTCAAGCAACAACAACTGGCTCAAGGAACGCGGTGTGTCCATCTGGGACGAGTGGGCCCGGCCTGATGGCGACCTGGGCCCGGTCTACGGCGTGCAGTGGCGCAGCTGGCCCACACCCGACGGCGGCCACATCGACCAGATCGCCGAGGTGGTCAAGACGCTCAAGAGCAACCCCGATTCGCGCCGCATCATCGTGAGCGCCTGGAACGTGGCCGAGCTCAGCAAGATGGCGCTCATGCCCTGCCACGCTTTTTTCCAGTTCTACGTGGCCGAGGGCAAACTCAGCTGCCAGCTCTACCAGCGCAGTGCGGACATCTTCCTGGGTGTGCCCTTCAATATCGCGAGTTACGCCCTGCTCACGCACATGCTGGCGCAGCAGTGTGACCTGGAGGTGGGTGACTTCATCTGGACCGGCGGCGACTGCCACATCTACAGCAACCACCACGAACAGGTGGAGCTGCAGCTGAGCCGCGCGCCCTACCCCTACCCCCTGCTTTCCATCAAGCGCCGACCCGATTCGATCTTCGACTACCAGTTTGAGGACTTTGAGGTACTGGACTACCAGTGCCACCCGGCCATCAAGGCTCCGGTGGCGGTCTGAGCAGGACCCGGTGCCGTCCATGATCAGCCGTAAACAACTGCTCACCCTGGCCATGCTCACGCTGATGTGGGGCATCAACTGGCCGATGATGAAGTTCTCGCTGCGAGAACTGTCACCCCTGTACTTCCGCGCGCTGACCATGACGGCGGGTTCGCTTTTCCTCTACAGCTGGTACCGCGCCCAGGGCCTGCGCATGCTGCCGCAGGGTGCGGAATGGCGCTCAGTGATCAGCCTGGGCATCCCCAATATGCTGGGCTGGCACACGGTGTCCATCCTGGGCGTCAGGAACTGGCCTCGGGCCGTGCGGCCATCCTGGGCTTCACCATGCCGATCTGGACGGTGCTGCTGGGCGCGCTTTTCCTGGGCCAGCATCTGACCCGGCGCACGGTGGTGGCGGTGATCGCCGTGGCCGTGGCGATCGGGCTGCTGACCTCCAGCGAGTTCACCACGCTCACGGGCCGCCCCCTGGGCATCGTCTGGATGGAGATCGCTGCCATCAGCTGGGCCATCGGTACGCTGATGATGCGCCGCGCCACGCTGACCCTGCCCATCGAGACGCTGACGGTCTGGATGATGATCCTCACCTCCATCTGCCTCTGGATCCTGGCCTTCGTGAGCGAGCCCTGGCCGCGCTGGCAGTTCAGCGGGCCCATGTGGGTCAGTCTGGTCT
>CAUPRZ010000144.1:0-6240 GCA_963513855.1 uncultured Hylemonella sp. | reverse complement strand
GTGGCCGAAGACCACCGCTTCCTTGATCTGCGGGAAGAACTTGAGCTTGTTCTCGATGTAGTTGGGCGCAAAGATGGCGCCGCCGGCCATCTTGCCCACGTCCTTGGCGCGGTCGATGATGATCAGGTGACCATCCGGATCGATCACACCGGCGTCGCCCGTGTGGAAAAAGCCCTCCGCATCCATCACCTCGGCGGTAGCGTCCGGACGTTTGTAGTACTCCTTGAGCACCGAGACGCCTCGCACCAGCACCTCGCCGTTGTCGGCGATCTTGATCTCGATGCCCGGCGCCGCCTCACCCACGCTGTTGAGCTTGACGCGACCGTTTTTCTGGATGCACACATAAGCGCAGGTCTCGGTCTGGCCATAGAGCTGCTTGAGGTTGATGCCGATGGAACGGTAGAAACGGAACAGGTCCGGCCCGATGGCCGCGCCCGCCGTGTAGGCCACACGGATACGGCTCAGGCCCAACACATTACGCAGCGGCCCGTAGACCAGCACATTGCCCAGGGCATAGAGCAGGCGGTCGCTGAACGCCACCGGCTTGCCATCCAGGATCTCGGCGCCGCAACGCCGCGCCACGGCCATGAACTTGCCATAGAGCCATCGCTTCGGCGCGGCCGCATCCTCCATACGGATGGACACCGAGGTCAGCATGCCTTCAAACACCCGCGGCGGCGCAAAGTAATAACTCGGCCCGATCTCGCGCAGATCGATGCTCACCGTCTCGGCCGACTCCGGGCAGTTGATCGTGAAGCCCGCCACCAGCCACTGGGCGATGGAAAACAGATGGTCCCCCACCCAGGCCGGCGGCAGGTAGGAAATGATGTTGTCCTCGGGTACCAGGCCGTCCACCAGCACGCCGCCCTGGGCCGCCTGGGTGAAGCTGGCGTGCGTCTGGCACACCCCCTTGGGCCGCCCCGTGGTGCCCGAGGTGTAGAGGATGACCGACACATCCGTGGGCTCGCCCGACGCGACCGACTTCCCGTAAAAGTCCGGGTGCTGGCGCTCGTACTCGCGCCCCAGCTCAAACAGGCGGGCGATGCTGATCAGCCCCTCGTGGTCGTAGTTGCGCAGGCCCCGCGGGTCGCTGTAGATGATGTGCTGCAGCAGGCCGCCACCTGTGTCCTTGAGACTGGCCCGCAGCTCCAGCAGCTTGTCCACCTGCTCCTGGTTCTCGGCAAAGGCGAACTTGATCTCCGCGTCCTGCAACACAAAAGCCATCTCGCTGGCAATCGCGTCCTGGTACATGGGAACCGGCACACCCCGCAGGCTCTGCGCCACGATGAAGGCCAGGTAGAGATGGGGCCGGTTGTCGCCCACGATGGCCAGGTTCTGCCCCGGCTGGAAACCCAGGGCCGCGAGGCCGCAGCTCATGAGGCGCACGTCTTCGGCCGCACGGGCCCAGCTCCAGGTCTGCCAGATGCCGTATTCCTTTTCTCGCAGGGCCGGGGCTTGCGGCCGCTGGGCTGCGTGTTGCATCAGGAGTCGCGGGAAGGTCGTCTGCATCCTGTTTCCTTGTGGACTTGCGGCCCATGGTAGGACCGGGGTTTGACGTTGTGTTGTCGTTGCGACGACAATTCAGGGCAATCCCTAGCTGGGATTTACCCGCCCTGTCTTCTTGCCTGCCTACTTTTCCATGACAACCGAATCCAGCCTGCACCAGCGCCGCCGTCCCCTCACCGAGTCCGAACTCGCGGGCATCCCCTGGCTGCCGCGGCTCACGGCCGATGAACGCGCCTATGCCGTGGGGGAGTTGCAGATCACCGAAGCGCTGCCCGGCGACCTGGTCTGCCGCATGGGTCGGCCCGTGACCTACTGGTTCGGTGTGGTAGACGGCCTGCTCAAGATGAACAGCGACAACGCTGACGGCCAGTCCCTCACCTTTGCCGGCCTGCCGCCGGGCGGCTGGTTCGGCGAAGGCACGGTGCTCAAGCGTGAAAGCTACCGCTACAACGTGCAGACCCTGCGCAAGAGCCTGGTGGCCGGCCTGCCCGTGGACAGTTTCCACCGCCTGCTGGACCAGTCCATCGGCTTCAACCGCTTCGTGATGAACCAGCTCAACGAACGCCTGGGCCAGTTCATCGCCGCGCGCGAGATCGACCGCATGAACAGCCCCGACCTGCGCGTCGCGCGCAGCCTGGCCGCCCTCTTCAACCCCGTGCTTTATCCCGGCGTGGGCGAGATGCTGCGCATCACCCAGCAGGAACTGGCCTACCTCGTGGGCCTCTCACGCCAGCGCGTCAACGAGGCCCTGGCCACGCTGGAGCAGCTGAACCTCATCAAGGTGGAGTACGGTGGTCTGCGTGTGCTGGACCTCAACGGTCTGCGCACCATGCGCACGCTCTGATCACAACGGCACGTTCAGCCGCGCGCCCAGCGTCCAATTGCGGCCCGGCGCCGGCTCATAAAACTGGCTCGCCGCCTGGTTCACGATGACCGAGCCCACATAAGCCTTGTCATCCACGTTGTCGATACGTGCATAGGCTGTCAGGCTGCCCTTGCCCACAGCCCAACCGTGGCTGGCCTTGAGGTGGAAGACGGTGTAGCCCTCGGCGCTGTCCACATTGCTGTCGTTGGCATACAGACGGCCGGCGCTGACGATCTCCAGACCAGCCCGCGTCCCTGTGCGCTGCACAACGCGGGCCGCCTGCTGGGCCTGACTGGACCACAGCAGCTCGGAAAAAATGTAATTCTGAGGAATGCCAGGCAAGCGACTGTCCGCCAGCACGGTGAATGGCGTACCGGCGCTGACGTAACTAAAGGTCTGCGAGTAACGTGCATCGATGGCCGTCGCAGCCAGCGACAGACTCACCTGCGGATGGACCAAGGTGCGACCGGAAAGCTCCACGCCACGCCGCTCAGTCCCCGGCGCATTGGTAAACGCCGTCTGCCCAGAGGCGTTGCGCGCAACGACAACCTCGTCTGAGGTCGTGATCTGGAATACCGTGAAATCCAGCCTGGTTCCAGCACCCGGCGCCCATTTCAGCCCGGCCTCGTAGTGTCGACTGGTCGCAGCCTTGAGCGACGGGTTGAACTCGGCCAGCACGGCCCCCCCGCTCTCGCGGTAGGCCACCTCAGCCAGCGTCGGCGTTTCGAAACCCTTGCCGTAGTTGGCGTAGACATTGAGCGTTTCCCGTGCATGCCAGGTCAAGCCCAGCACAGGATTGGTCGCGCTGTAACGCATCTGGCCGGAACCATCACGCCCATCGGCCAGGTAATAGTCCTCGCTGATAAAACGCACCGTACTGTGGCGCAGGCCACCCGTCACCGACCAACGCTCGGACAGAAGCGCAGTACCTTGTGCGAAGACATCGCTGTTCTCGGCTTGGTTGTCCTCGCTACGTGTGGTGCTGGTCTTTTCCCCCAGAGCTGCAGCGCCGCCTTCGCGGTGCTCGCGCGAGCGATCGAATTCATAGCCCGCCACCCAGCGCACAGGCGTCGCACCCAGACGCGACAACGCGTTGTATTGCAAGCCCAAGCCGTAATAGGAACGATCCAGCCCCACCCAAGCCCCATTGGGCGTCACGCCAAACACACCCGTCTGGAATTGCAAGTTGTCACGCGTCCCGTAGTAGGCACGCGCCGTGATCGAACGGTCAGCACCCAGCTCATGGGTGATCGTGGTCCCCGCCTGACTCTGCGTCACGATCTTGCGCACACGGCGCGCCACGGTATTGCTGCCCGCCTGCGTCGGATCTGCTGCCAGTTGCGTCGCCGTCAACCCACCCGGATCCTCCGCCAGCGGCATGTCAAAGTGGTTGAACACCACATTCACACGCGTGCCCGCATCGGGCCCGAAACTGATCTTGCTGTTGAACTGCTTGCGCTCGGCCGCGCTGTTGTCGCGGTAGCCGTCGGTGCTGAAAGTGCCATAGTCGGCCACCAGACCCACCGTGCCCACACGGCCGGCGACTTGCACGTCGCTGCGGCGCAGGCCGTAGGAACCCGTGTAGTACTGCACCCCCAGCTCCGACACCTCGGGCGCCTCGCGCGTCCAGGCCTGGATCACCCCACCGGCCGAGTTGCCGTACATCAGGGCCAGCGGCCCGCGCAGCACCTCGATGCGTTCGGTGGAGGTCAGGGCGATGGACGAGCCCTGCCCCTGCCCGTCAGGCGTGGTGGCCGGGATACCGTCGATCAGCAGGCGGATGCCACGGATGCCAAAGGCCGAACGCGCGCCAAAGCCGCGGATGGACACCTGCAGGTCCTGCGCATAGTTCTGCCGGTTCAGGATGGTCAGGCCCGGCACACGGTTGAGCGACTCCGAGAGGTTGACCTGCGGCCCCGCGCTCTGGATAGCTTCGCGCTCCACGGCTTCCACCGCTGCCGGCGCATCAAAGCTGCGCTGCGCCGCACGCGAAGCCGAGATCACCACGTCTTCCAGCGTCGGTGTCTGGCCATGGCCCGTCGCGCTGCCCAGGGCCGCACAGGCCAACACCAGCCCCCTGCGCACGCCGCGGCGGTAGGCCTTCGTCTCCTCATGACGCTTCATTCTTTTTGTCCTCGTGAGATGGCCGCCGCGCAGCCAGCGCGCATTGTCCGGGCGGCTCGGTCGGGGCGCTCATCAATATTGCTTATATCGCTTAGTGGGCCCACTGCATGTTTCTTCAGTGGAAACCCTAGGCAGACCAATCAACACCATGCCTAGCATGGAGCGGTTTCACACAACAACAACCGAATCAGGAGACTCTTCATGCGCAAGCTCATCCCCCTGGCAGGTGTCCTGCTGGCCGCCGTGCTGGCTGGCTGCCAGTCCACCCCGCCGCAATCCGGCGCCACCACCACCGTCTCGGCCGCGCCGCCAGCCGGCCAACCCGGCTGGAAGCAGGGCATGCCCGCCGCAATGGCCAGCTCCACCCTGGCCCCGCTGCCCGGCAAGAACACCGTGACGCAAGCCAGCGAGATCCCGCTGGACAAGCTGCGTCTGCCGCCCGGCTTCAAGGTCGAAATCTGGTCCACCGGCACGCCCGGCATCCGCGCCATCTCGCGCGGCGAGAGCGGCAAGGTCTATGGCGGCACGCGTGGCCTGGGCCGCGTGTACGAAATCACCGACAACGGCAGCAGCCGCACCAGCCGTGTCGTGGTCGACAAGCTCGACCAGCCGGCCGCCACCATCCACAAGGGCAACCTCTATGTGATGGCCGTGGACAAGGCTCTGCGCTTCGACGGCATCGAACAGAACCCGGGCGTGGCCCCGGTCGACATGACGGCCGCCTTCAAGCTGCCCCCGCAGAAGCACCACAACTGGAAGTACCTGCGCTTCGGGCCGGACGGCAAGCTCTACGTGCCCTTCGGCGCACCGTGCAATATCTGCACCCTGCCCTCGGATGAATACGCGCAGATCCGCCGTTACAACGCCGACGGTTCGGGCATGGAAGTCATCGCCACCGGCGTGCGCAACACCGTGGGCTTCGACTTCCACCCCGTCACCGGCGAACTCTGGTTCACCGACCACGGCCGCGACTGGATGGGCGACGACGGCCCGGAAGACGAACTCAACCGTCTGGCCGCTCCGTCGTGGTGGAAGTTCGGCATGGGTGACACGCCCTTCTTCGGCTTCCCCTATTGCCATGCCAAGGGCATCGCCGACCCGGACGTGAAGAAGGCCAACGCTTGCGAAGGCGTGAACCTGCCCGTGACCACCATGGGCCCGCACGCCGCCGCCATGGGTGCGCACTTCTACACCGGCAATATGTTCCCGCCCGTCTTCAAGAACGCCCTCTTCGTGGCGCGCAAGGGTTCGTGGAACCGCAGCACCAAGTTCGGCTTTGACGTGGTGACCGTGACGGCCAACACCGATGGCAGCGGCGCTACGGTCAACCCCTTCATGGTGGGCTTTGCCGACCCGGCCGCCAACACCTTCTGGGGCCGCCCGACCTACTTCCTGCAGATGCCCGACGGCGCCCTGCTGGTCTCTGACGAGCAGACGGGTGCGATCTATCGCATCTCCTACGCCAAGTAAGCCACCCGGCTGAACCGACAAGCAGGGCCCGCGGGCCCTGCTTTTTTTCCCGAGAGCTCCCATGATGAAGATCGCCCTCCCATCCCTGTTCGCCGCCCTGCTGCTCGCTGCCGGCCTGTCCGCGCAGGCGCAGCAGCAGCCCCCGCGCCTGGAACTCTGCGCCGCCTGCCACGGCCCCCAGGGCAATTCGCAGATCCCCTCTTTCCCCTCCCTGGCCGGGCAGCCGCGCATCTTCATGGAAAACCAGCTCGTGCTCATCCGCGAAGGGCTGCGTG
>CAUPRZ010000143.1:0-6245 GCA_963513855.1 uncultured Hylemonella sp. | reverse complement strand
GGAAGATCGTGGTCCTCAAGGAGGACAACAAGGAAGATCCCAAGGTCTCGCTGCAAATGGTGCGCCGTTACACCAAGGACGACAACGTTGATTTCATCGTCGGGCCGATTGCCTCGCACGTGGTGGGAGCCATCCGCGACGCCGCCGTACCCACACCCACACTCACCTTGCCCCGAATTTCAGACCATCATCTCACCCACTTGCAAAAGGAAAAAACTGCATGAAAGACATTTCCAAAGTCATCAAGCTGCATGTCGACAACACGCAAAACCTGTTCAAGGTGCCGCGCGCGTCCTTTGTCAGCACCGATGTGTTCGACGCCGAGCGCGACGCGATCTTTAACCACTGCTGGTTGTACCTGGGGCATGCCTCGGAGCTCACCAAACCGGGTCAGTTCGTCACCCGCACCGTGGCCGGGCGCAATCTGATCTTCAATCGTGATGTCGATGGCCAGGTCAACGCTTTCATGAACACCTGTCCGCACCGTGGCGCCACCGTGTGCCGCGACCGCGCGGGGACGGCCAAGAATTTTCAGTGCTTCTACCACGGCTGGGTGTTCGGCAGCGACGGCACACTCAAGAGCCAGCCCGGCAAGGAGTCCTACTGCGAGGGCTTTAACGACCACGGCGGCGCCAACCTGGTGCGGGCCCCCCGGCTTGAGGAATACCGCGGCTTTTACTTTATCGCCTTCGACCAGGATATCGTCGACCTGGCCACCTACCTGGGCAATGCGCGCGAATACATTGACCTGGTGGCTGACCAGTCCAAAGCCGGCATGGGGATCGTCGGCGGCACGCAGGAGTACAGCATCCGCGCCAACTGGAAGCTGCTGGTCGAGAACAGCATCGACGGCTACCACGCCTCGACGACGCACGCAAGCTACCTCGACTACCTGAAGGGTACGGCTGGTTCGCTGGCCGCCGTGGGCTTGGTGGGAGTCGGTCGCGACCTGGGTAACGGCCATGCGGTGATCGAATATACCGGCCCCTGGGGCCGTCCGATCGGACAGTGGATTCCGGCCTGGGGCGAGCAGGGCAAGGTCGACATCGAACGCATCGTTGGCGGTCTGACGCAAAGATTCGGCGAGGAGCGGGCCCAGCGCATGGCCCTGAAGAATCGCAACTTGTTGATCTTCCCCAACCTGATCATCAATGACATCATGGCGATCACGGTGCGCACTTTTTATCCGTTGGCCCCTAATCAGTTGCATGTCAATGCCTGGGCGCTGGCACCGGCGGACGAAAGCGAATGGTCGCGCAAGTCACGGCTGGAGAACTTTCTCGAATTTCTGGGGCCGGGCGGGTTCGCCACGCCCGACGATGTCGAAGCGCTGCAGCAGTGCCAGACGGGCTACGAGAACATGCGCGAGGCTGGCTGGAATGACATCTCTAAGGGCATGGGCAAGGCGCAGCCGGCGATGGACGACGAAATCCAGATGCGCGCCTTCTGGATCGAGTGGAACGCCCGCATCGAACAAGCCAACAACGCCCGCTGAAGAAGAGGAGAGCCCATCATGCAAGCACAAGCATTCACCCGCAGTGAAATCGAAGACTTTTTGTACCACGAGGCGGCCCTGCTCGACGACTGGCAGCTGCCGGAATGGCTGGCCCTCTACACCGCCGACGCCCGCTATGAGGTGCCGTCCACCGATCTGCCCAAGGACGCATCTCCGGAAAACAACCTGTTTTACATCGCCGACGACGCCTTCCGCCTGAGCGAACGCGTCAAGCGGCTGATGAAGAAAACTGCCTTTGCGGAATATCCCCGCTCGAAGACGCGCCATCTGGTCAGCAACGTGCGCATTCTGGATAGCAGCGGTGACCGCTGCCGGGTCAGCAGTGCCTTCGTGACCTACCGCACCAAGTCCGGGGTGACCGATACCTACATCGGCAGCAGCGAACACACCATCGTGCGCGGTGACGCTGGCTTGCGCATCGCCAGCAAGCGCTGCACGCTCGACCTCGATTCGCTGCGTCCGCAAGGGCGCGTGAGCATCATTCTCTAAGGCCGTCCACCATGATCCCCTTTCGCTACCGCAAGCTGGGCTACGTAGCCCTGAATGTGACCGATCTCGAACGCTCGGTCCGTTTTTACACCGACATGGTCGGACTCGATCTGTCGGAGCCGCCCGGCGCCGGTCCGGCGTTTCTGCGCTGCGGCGCCGATCATCACCACGTGGTGCTGTATCCGGCCGCCGAGCCGGGCATCAAGCGCGTGGCCTTCGAGCTGGAGAGCCGGGCCGAGATGGAGCATGCCCGCAAGCACCTGGCGAGCCTGGGGCTGGTGGTCGAAGATATACCGGTTGAAGAACGCGCCGCGTTGCGCCAGGGCGACGGCCTGCGTTTTGTCGAACCGAACTCGGGCCTGACCTTCGAGCTGTACACCCGTGTGTTGCAAATGGCGCTGCCGTTTCGCCAGAGTCTGACCAAAATCGTCCGCCTGGGCCATGTGGTGCTGTCGGTCGAGCGGTTTGACGAGATGACTGACTTTCTGACCACGCAGCTCGGCTTCGCGGTGTCCGATTTCGTCGAGGGCCGCTTCGCCTTCCTGCGTTGCCAGCCCAACCCTTTGCACCACTCGTTTGCGATCGGCCGCTCGGCGGCGGGCAACCACCTCAACCATGTGAACTTCATGGTCAGCGACATGGATGACATCGGCATCGCGATGAACCGGCTGCAAAAGCATGAGGTGCCCATCGTCTTCGGGCCGGGCCGCCACCAGCCCTCGGGCAGCATCTTCCTGTACTTCCTCGATCCCGATGGCATGTCGTTGGAGTACAGCTTCGGCATGGAGGAGTTCCCGGAAAAAGGCGCGCGCGAGGCGCGCATGCTGGAGGCGCATCCGCTGGCGCTCGATACCTGGGGCAGTGTGCCGCAACCGGCCTTCGGCAAGGTCGGCGCGATTGAGCCGAAGGTGCGGACATGAACCCCACCAATACATCGAACACTGAGCCACAAGAGGCCCCTTGGGCCACCCAGGCCCAACCCCACCGCGGCCGGGTGGCGGTGGTGACCGGCGCGGCGCGCGGCATCGGGCTGGAGATTGCCTTGCGGCTGGCGCGCGACGGCGCCCACCTGGCGCTGGCCGATACCGATGGCGAGCAGCTGGCGGTCGCTGCCCAGGCGGTGCGCCAAGCCGGCGCCGAGGTCATTACGCAGGTCGGCGACCTGTCGCTGGAAGCCTCGGCCAACGAATTGATGGCCGCCGCGCTGGCCGCCTTTGGCCGCATCGACATCCTGGTCAACAACGCTGGCGGCGGCGTGATCCTGCCGTTCCTGGCGCACACGCCCGAAACGCTGAAACGTACCATCGACCGCAACCTGTGGACGGTGCTCTGGTGCTGCCGCGCGGCGCTGCCGACGATGCAGGCGCAGCGCTATGGTCGCATCGTGACGCTGGGCGCCGACTCGGTGTACAGCGGCCTGTGGGACCACGCCGCCTACAACGCCGCCAAGGGCGGTGCGCATGCGCTGGCCACCGGCCTGGCGCGCGAGTTCGCGCGCGACGGCATCACGGTCAACACGGTCGCGCCCTGCGCGGTCAGCACGCCGCAACTGGTCGAGCTGGGGCAGAAAGATCCGGCGCTGGTGGACAAATTTCTCAGCATCATCCCCATGGGCCGCGCCGCTGACATGGCCGAGGTGGCCTCGATGGTCAGCTACGTCGCTTCCGACCAGGCCTCGTTCGTCACCGGGCAGGTGATCAGTGTCAACGGCGGCAGTACGATGCGCTGATGACAGGCGTGAAACCCGCGATGACTCTGGCAGATTCGATGGGCACCGACTGGCCGCGCGTTGCGCTGCTGATGCTGTGTGGCGTGTTTGTGGCCACCCAGGTCGGCAAGCTGCCGCCCGCCATGCCCGGGCTGCGTGAACACTTCGGCGCGAGCCTGGTGCAGCTGGGCTGGATTTCCTCGGTGTTCAATCTGGTCGCCGCGCTCGTCGCGCTGGCCACCGGTCTGGTCGCCGACCGCGTCGGGCTGCGGACCATGCTCAAGCTCGGCCTGCTGGCGCTGGGGATGGGCGCCCTGCTCGGCGCCAGCAGTGGCGGTATCGGCTGGCTACTGGTGTCGCGGGTGATGGAAGGTCTCGGCTTTGTCGGCATCGTCGTGGCCGCTCCGGCGCTGATGCGCGAGGCGGCCGGGCTGTCCGCCAGCGCCTGGTGCTCGGCTTGTGGAGCAGCTACATGGCGTTGGGCATGACGGCGATGCTGCTGGCCGCACCGTGGTTGATCGGCCTGATGGGCTGGCGCGGCGGGTGGTGGACCGGGGTGATGGGGTCAGCGCTGCTGTTGCTGGTGGTCTTGCGTGTTTTTCCGGGCAGCGGGCGCGCATCAGCGGCGCCGCAGGCCGCCTCCAGCCTGTTGCACGGTCTGCGCGTGGCCACGCCGTGGTTGCTGGCCGGCTGCTTCGCCATCTACACGCTGCAATGGATGGCGATGATGGTGTGGCTACCCACGTTCCTGTACGATGAATTCCAATTCGGCCTGGGGCAGGCCACCGTAATTGTCGCGGTCGTGATCGTTGCCAACGCGCCGGGCAATTGGCTGGGTGGCTACCTGTCACAGCGTGGCCTGGCGCCTGCGCGCCTGATTCTGGCCTCCGGCCTGGTGATGGGGGTGACTGGCTGGGCTGCTTTCGCCGCTGATCTCGATCCGGCGTTGCGCTTTGCGCTGTGCGTGGTGTTCTCCTTCATTGGCGGTGTGCTGCCGGCCTCCATCTATGCCTGTGTGCCAGCCGTCGCCGCGCGGCAGCAGAACTTTGCTTCCGTCAACGGTCTGGTGGTGCAAGCGTCGAATATCGGTGCGCTGCTGGGCCCGCCGCTGGCGGCGGCCCTGGTGGTGAGCAGCGGCTGGCGCGGGGTCGGACCGGTCTACCTCATGACGGCTGCGGTGTCGGCGCTGCTGATCGTGCTGGCCGCACGGGCCCCTGAAATGCGGCCGACTGCAAGCGCGAGGAGGGTTCATGGCTAAACTGTTCAACGCAACGCACGCAACGCACGCAACGCACGCGACGCGCGGCAGGGCGCCGACGGGGGTGCGGCCCAAGGTGCGGCGCACGCAGGAGGCGCGCAGCGACGAGATGAAGCAGCGCATCCTTGCCGCGGCCTTTGAGGTGTTGAAGGAGGGCGGCATCGCCGGTTTCACCACGCCCGAAGTCGCGCGTCGCGCAGGCGTTTCGCGCGGCGCGCAGGTGCACCACTTTCCAAGCAAGCACGAACTCGTGGTCGCGGCCATGGAGCATGTGTTCCAGTTGGCGCTCGCGCATGGTCTGGAGCTGGCGAAAACCGCGAAGCAGTCGAATCGACCGCTCGAGGCCTTGATCAAGGACGCGTCGGCGTTTTATTTCAGCGACTATTTTTATGTCGGGCTGGACATGCTGCTGGCCGGCGCCAAGGACCCGGCGCTCAAGGACGCCGCCGTGCAGGTGGTGTGCAATTACAGGCGGCCGGTCGAGCAGGCGTGGTTGTCGGTGATGCGCGAACTTGGTCTGCCGGAGGCGGTCTCCGAAGATCTGTTGCTGCTCACCGTCAGCCTGGTGCGCGGCCTGGGCATTCGTGCGCTGTGGTCGCCCGAGACCGAGCGCGTGGCGCGATTGCTGTCGTTGTGGCAGGACATGGTGGGCGGCTACATCAAGTCCACCGGCCCGTTGCTGCACCAACCCGAACCTCTCCAGGAGCGCTGATGATGAAACCCTCAGCCATCCCCGCTGGCAATGTCGACATGCATACGCACGTCGTGCCAGCGGAGTTTCCGTCCTATCTCGGCCACCGGCTGGGCGTGCGCTGGCCGTCGATGGCCGAGGCGCAGCCCTGCCACCGTCACGTGATGCTCGACGGCAAGGTCTATCGCACCGTGTCGCACCAATGCTGGGACTGTGCCGTGCGGCTGGCCGACATGGACGCCATGGGCATCGCGCGGCAGGTGCTCTCGCCCATGCCCGAGTTGCTGTCGTATGGGCTGGACGGTGACGACGGGCAGGTCTTGTCGCGCTTTCTGAATGAGGCGATTGCCGGCATGGTGCAGGCGGCGCCGACCCGCTTCACGGGCCTGGGCGCGGTGCCGCTGCAGGACGTGGATATGGCGATCCGGGAGCTGGATTTTCTGCTGCATCAGCTCGGTCTGGCCGGGGTCGAGATCGGCAGCAACATCAACGGCGTGAGCATCGGCGATGCACGCTTTCTGCCGTTCTTCGAGGCCGCCGAACGCTGGGGCGCCGCCATCTTCGTGCATGCTCTGCGGCCGGC
>CAUPRZ010000142.1:0-6285 GCA_963513855.1 uncultured Hylemonella sp. | reverse complement strand
TCAGGCCCATGGCGAGGCCGGCCACGGTCAGCGTGAGCCAGGTGGAGGGGCTGCCCACCAGCGGCAGGGCCAGCAAGGCCAGCGCGGGCACCAGGGCCAGGGGTTTCCAGTCGAAATCCAGCTTATTCATTGGTGCGCTTTCAGGGAGAGCCCCAGCAGTCGGCCCTGCAGGGCTTCGTCCTCGGCCAGCTCGGCCATGGCACCGCTGTGCACCACACGGCCGTCGTCCATCACGGCCACGCTGTCGCCCAGCTGGCGCGCGACGTTGAAGTTCTGTTCCACCAGCAGGATGGTGGTTTTGGCGGCCTTCAGCTCCCTGAAGGCCGCGATCATGTTCTGGATGATGGCCGGCGCCAGGCCCTTGCTGGGCTCGTCGATCAGCAGCAGCTCACGCGGCTCGACGATGGCCCGCGAGACCGCCAGCATCTGCTTCTGTCCGCCCGAGAGCTTGCCCGCCGGGTGGTTCCAGAACTTTTTCATGGCCGGGAACAGGTCGAAGATCCATTCGAGTCGGGTGGTGTCGATGTCGTCCACGGTGCGTGCGCCGCGTGCGGCCAGCACCATGTTCTCCTTGACGCTCAGGTCCGAGAAGATGCCCATGTTCTCGGGCACGTAGGCCACGCCGGACTGCGCAATGTCGGGGGTGCGACGTGTGGTGATGTCCTGGCCGGCCAGCGTGATGCGGCCCTGGCTCGCCTGCCACAGGCCCATGATGGTGCGCAGTGTGGTGGTCTTGCCGGCGCCGTTGCGGCCCAGCAGCATGGTGAGCTGATGGGTCGGCACCGCCAGGTCCACGCCGTGCAGGATGTGATACGCGCCGATGTGGGTGTGCACGCCTTCGAGGGTCAGCAAGTTATTGGTCATGTGGACTCCTTGGAGACGCCGAGATAAGCCTCCTGCACGACCGGCGACGCGATCACCTCGGCGGGTTCACCGTCGGCCACCAGTTCGCCGTTGTGCAGCACGATGATGCGGTCCGACAGCTCGCGCACCACGTCCATCTTGTGCTCGACCAGCAGGATGGTCTTGCTCTTATCGGCCTTGAGGCTGCGGATCAGGTTCAGGATCACCGGCACTTCGTCCACACTCATGCCGGCCGTGGGTTCGTCAAACATGAAGACCTGCGGCTCCAGCGCCATCAGGATGCCCACTTCCAGCTTGCGCTGGTCACCATGCGGCAGGCTGGCTGCCGTGGCATCGCGCTTGTCGGCCAGCGCCACCGTCTCCAGCACGGCCTCGGCCTTCTGCAACAGGTCGCGTCGGTCGCTCCAGATGCGGAAGAGGTCCAGGCCCGCACCAGCCCGCGCCTGCACGGCCAGGCGTATGTTCTCCAGCACCGTGAGTTGCGGGAACAGGTTGGTGAGCTGGAAGGCGCGGCCCAGGCCGGCGCGGGTGCGCTGCGGCGTGCTCAGCGACGTGAGGTCCTGGCCATTGAGGCTGACCGACCCGGCCGAGGCCTTGATCTGCCCCGAGATCAGGTTGAAGTAGGTGGTCTTGCCGGCGCCGTTGGGGCCGACGATGGCGGTCAGGGTGCCGGGCGCGAACGCGCACGAGACGGCGTTCACCGCCACGTGCCCGCCAAAGCGGACCGTGAGATCACGTGTTTCAAGCATGAGTCAGTTCCCCGTCGTGGGGGCGATTGAATGGGGGAGCGGCGTAGCGAGCGGCTGCCTGGCTAGGCGGACGGAGCGCAGCAACCGGAACGTACTTGCGGTACGTGAGGATTGCGAGCACCGCCCAACGACGCCGGGCGGCCGCGCAGTAGCCGAACACCCATTCAACGGTTGTTGCGGATCGGAATGGCCATGTCTTCAGGCTTGATCTCGCGTACGAGTTCAGGCACGCCCCAGGCGAAGGCCGGGTCCACCTTGATCTTGAAGTGGTACATGCTCTGCATGGCCTGGTGGTCTTCCTTGCGGAAGGTCATCTTGCCCTTGGGCGTGTCGAAGCTCATGCCCTCCATGGTCTGGATCAGCTTCTCGGTGTTGGTGTCGCCGTTGGTCTTCTTGAGCGCGGTGACGATGGCCATGGCGGCAGAAAAACCACCGGCAGTGAAGAAGTCCGGCGGTGTCTTGAACTGGCGGTAGTGCTCGGCCACCAGCGCTTCGTTGGCCGGGTTCTTGGGGATGCCGAAGTAGTAGTACAGCGCGCCCTCCATGCCCGGGAACTGCTTGTAGGCCACCATGGCGGGCAGGATGTTGCCACCCGTCGCCAGCTCGATGCCGTAGCGGTTCTTCAGGTCCATCTCGGCGATCTTGGGAAAGGGTGTCGGCGCGCCCGACCAGGTCACGGAAATGAATTTGCGACCCGGCTGGTCCTTGAGCTTGTCCACGATGCGCAGCAGGCCGGCGGTGAAGTCGGCCGTGCCCACGGGCAGGTACTCCTCGTGCACGATCTTGGCCTTCTTGATGAAGTCCTTCGCGGCCTTCACACCATCGCGGCCGAAGGCATTGTCGTTGGCCAGGGTGGCGATCACATTGCCCGGCGTGTCCAGCGCGATGGCATTGGCGGCGGCGTCCTGGCTGCTGTTGCGGCCGGTGCGGAAGATGTACTTGTTCCACTTGTCGCCGGTGATGGAGTCGGCCACGGCCGGCTCGACCAGCAGGATCTTCTTGTATTCCTCAGCCACGGGCAGCATGGCCAGGGCCACAGGCGAAGCGGTGGGGCCGATCGCGATGTCGGCCTTGTCATCAGCATAGGCCGCGGCCAGCAGGCTCTTGCCCACATCGGGCTTGCCCTGGTCGTCCTTTTCGATGATGACGATCTTCTTGCCGTTGATGGCCATGGTGCCACCGGTGGCGTAGTTCAGGCCCATCATCAAACCCACGTGGGTCTGCTTGGCATAGGCCTCGAGCGCACCGGTCTTGCTGTGGATGTGGGCACTGCGGATCTCTTGGCTCTGGGCCAGGGCCGAACCCGTGAGGGCGAGGCCGGCCAGGGTGGCGCCGGTCAGGCAGGCGCGCGCGATCCAGTGACGTCTTTGCATACAGGTCTCCTCATCAGAATAGTTGTGCTCTTCTTAGTGCAGGGATCATGCCAAATCGCAAGTCATTGATTTCATTGGATTTCAACACTGAATCAGGAATGAAATGCCTGAAACTCAAACAATCAAACGTCTAATTAAAAGACATTTGACTGAAAATCAGGCAATCACACCCGTCTGCTCAGCGAGGCGCTCATACAAGGTGGCGCGTGAAATCCCCAGCATCCTGGCGACCGCCACCTTGTTGCCGCCGCAGGCCAACATGGCCGCGGTTATGGCCGCACGCTCCAGCTCGGCCACCTGCTCAGCCAAGGGACGCAAGGCACCGGGCGCCCCGGCCGCAGGCAGAACGGCAGGCTGCGGCGCCTCCAGCTGCTCGATGCCCGTCTCGCGCAGCACCTGGGTGATGCGTGCGCCATCGATACGGCTGGCATCGCCCAGCAGGGAGGCCTGCTCCAGCACATTGCGCAACTCGCGCACATTGCCCCGCCAGCGCTGCGCCGTCAGCAGGTCCAGCGCATCAGGTGTGTACTCGGGCTGGGGCAGGCCACTGCGTTGGGCCAGCTCCTCGCCCAAGGCCTCGACCAGGGCCGGAATATCGGCGCGGCGCTCGCGCAGCGGCGGCACGCGGATGGGCAGCACATTAAGACGGTAGTAGAGGTCTTCGCGGAAGCGCCCCTCGCGCACCAGCTGGCCCAGGTCCCGCGAGGTGGCGGCGATCACCTTGGCTTCGAAGCGCATCAGGCGGTTCGAGCCCAGGGGCTCGAACTCGCCCTCCTGCAGCGCACGCAGCAGCTTGGCCTGCAGGCCCGGGGGCATGTCGCCAATCTCGTCGAGGAGCAGCGTGCCGCCGTCGGCCAGCTTGAGCTTGCCGTCACGCCCCTTGCGCTCGGCGCCGGTATAGGCGCCCGGTGCAACACCGAAGAACTCCGCCTCCAGCAGGGTGTCAGGCACGGCAGCGATGTTCACCGTGACAAAAGGGCCGCTGGCGCGCGTGGACACGGCATGGATGGCGTGAGCCAGCAGCTCCTTGCCCGTGCCCGTCTCGCCCAGCAGCAGCACCGGGCTGGCCGACTGCGCCGCGCGCCGCGCCAGGCGCTTGACCTCCACCACGGCGGGGCTGGCCCCCACGAAGCTGCCGAAGCTGTACTTGGCACGACGCGGCCCACTGCGCTGGCTGGCCAGTTCGCGCCGCGCATCATCCAGCTCGCGCTGCAGGGCCGCGAACTTGGTGATCAGGGGCTGGAGGTTGGTCTCAGGATGGTCAAAGAGCACGATGCCCAGGGCCCCGATCACCTCGCCCGAACTGTCTCGCAGCGGGATGCGACTCACGCCAAAGGTGCCGGCGCGGTTGCTCAGCAGATCGATCAGGATGGGTTTGCCGGTCTCCAGCACATGGTGCAGCTGCGTGTTCTGCACGACGCTGGACACGGGCTGGCCCACGAAGTCCTCCACACGCTCGTAGCCCAGCGCGGGCAGGAAACGTTTGTACTGATCGTTGATCCAGACCACCTTGCCCTGGCGGTCCACCAGCAGCATGCCCTCGCTGGCATTGGCAAACAGATCAAACATGGAACGTGCGGCCAGCTCCAGAATGCTCTGGGCATCACGCGGCAGGGCGTCCTTTTTTTCCATGCGGCAATGGTACAGTGACCCGCATGTTCCGCCCTCCCCGCTTTCCCTGATGGACGCTCTGCGCATCGACAAATGGCTGTGGGCTGCGCGCTTTTACAAGACACGCTCACTCGCCGTGGAAGAGATCAACAAAGGGCGCGTGCTGGTCAACGAACAGGCCGTGAAGCCGGCCCGTGAGGTCAAGCCAGGCGACCTCGTGACCCTGCGCCAGGGCCCCGTGACACGCATCGTCACAGTCCAGGGCCTGAGCGGACAACGCGGTCCCGCACCGGTGGCCCAGCAGCTCTACGCAGAAACCGAAGCCAGCCGGCTGGCGCGCGAGGCCGCCACCGAGCGGCGTCGCCTGGCGGCCGAACCAGCCCTCAGCATCGAACAGGGTCGCCCCACCAAACGCGATCGGCGGCAACTCGATCAGACCCGCTGGGGTGACCGCTGGAGTGCGTCGACCGATTCGTGAACGCTCAAGCCGGCCCCATCCCGCGCAAGACCTGCCGTAGCGTGGTCCCGAAGACGTCGGGATCGTAGCGCTGCCGGCATGCGTCCCAAGCACTACGCTGCTGGGTCTGCCATGCGCCATCGTCCTGCATCAAGCGCATGACATGCTCGGCAAACGTCTGCGCATCCTGGGCCCCCAGTATGTCGCGACCGTCCTGCCAGCCCAGTTGTTGCACCAGCAGCGAAGACGCGACGATGGGTAAACCGTGGGCCGCGGTTTCAATGACCTTGGCAGGAACACCCCCAGCAAAACGCACGGGCGCGATGAAAACACGGGCGCTGTCGTAATGCGGTTCGAGTTCGTCTTGCACACCCAGGAGCTTGATCTGTGCACCGGCCTGCGCCGCGATCGCTTCGGACAGGCAGATGCCGACGATGGAGAGCTGAGGCGGCTCTGGCAGGAGAGCGTTCAGGCGCGGCAGCACCTCCCGGATGAACCACAGCAGACCGTCCTCGTTGGGTGAATCGGCTGGCAGCGCACCGACAAACAGCAAGCCGCGACGGCCATACGCACCCGGTGCCGCGTCACGCGGCGCGATGGCGTGGCTCAGGATGTGTGTGCGATGGCCGGCGCGTTTGAAATAGCTGGCGTCGGTGTCAGAGACGACCAGGACATCCGAGGCACCATCCGCCAGGGCCACTTCCTGTTCAACCCTGGCCGCAGCTAACGCAGGATCATGGGGGCGACCTAGCACCTCATCCTGCAGGTTCTCCCGCAAGGCAAACAGGGCTTCGGCGTCGTAGATCAGGTGCAGGCCTTCGAACAGATCGGGGCGACGCGCGCGCAAAGGTGCGATCACCGCCAGATTGTTCGGCCTGCTGACCAGCAGCACATCGTACAGACCGCGCCGTGTTTCAAGGAAATCTTCAAGACCGGCCGGCCCATGGCCCAGCGCCGCTTCCACCGTCCGGGGAATGGCGGCGTACACGGCGCGCCCATGTTCCCGGGTCACCAGGAGTGGGAAAAGCGTGACCTGCCATTCCTTCAAGGCCTGCAGCATCAGCCGGGAACGCGGACGCCCTCCCCCGCGCTCCCTGTGCGGGACTTCGTTGTCGATCATCAGGACACGCGGCAGCCCCCGGGGCCGCCCCTGCGCGCGGGCTAGTGTGATTGACGGCAAGGCCTCGTCGTACGCGCTGTCTTCACCCAGATGCTGAAGCAGTACCCGGGG
>CAUPRZ010000141.1:0-6287 GCA_963513855.1 uncultured Hylemonella sp. | reverse complement strand
TCGATGCCCATGTCCGGGTCATAACGCAGACCCGAACGCGCGCCCTGTGCCTTGGCCACAAAAGTCAGCCGGTCGCCATCCACCAGCGCCAAGCGCACCAGTTCGCCCGAGGTATCGGCCAGCCGGTCGATGATGGGCTGGGCCAGATCCACGATGCCTGTGCTGCCCAGATAACTCAGGCCCAGAGCCGGCAGCTTGGTGGTGAGGGCGTACTCCCCATGCTCGCGCAACTGCCGCACATAACCGCAGCGCAGCAGTTCCTGCAGCAGACGATGGCAGGCGCTGCGTGGCAGGCCCAGTTCATCGGCCAGCGCCGCCAGGGCCAGGCCTTCGGGCTGGGCCGCCAGGGTTTCGAGCATGAGGAGGGTTCGGTCCACTGTGCCCACAGCGGAACGCCCTAGATCATTTGACATTGTGAAATTAGATTCCAGTTCGGAACCAGGTTCTAAACAGCTTCCTATCATGCCGCAACACCGCCAGCCGGTGGTGCCCTATATCTATCAGGAGACAAGCAAGTGAAACTGCAACTCAAAGCGGCCCTCGTCGGCCTCTCGTTCTCGCTGCTCGGCGCTACGGCCGGTGCCCAGGACATCCAGGACCGTGTGATCAAGTTCGGTCACCTGAACAATGCCGGCCACCCGACCAGCCTGGGCGTGCGCAAGTTCGCCGAGATCGTCGCGGCCAAGAGCGGCGGCAAGATCAAGGTGCAGGAGTTCGCCGCATCCGCGCTGGGCAACGAGCTGCAGCAACAGTCGGCACTGCAAGGCGGCGTGCAGGAGATGCTGGTGGCATCGACCACCTCGCTGAACGGCATCGTCAAGGAATTCGGCCTGCTCGACTTCCCCTTCCTCTTCGCCAATGCCCGCCAGGCCGATGCCCTGGTCGATGGCCCGCTCGGCAAGATGCTCGCGTCCAAGCTGCCGGAAAAGGGCGTGGTGGTGCTTGGCTTCTTCGATCTGGGCTTTCGCAACGTCACCAACAGCAAGCGACCGATCACCAAAGGATCGGATCTGGAGGGCCTGAAGCTGCGCGTGATCCCGAACCCGGTCTTCCTGGAAACCTTCAAGACCTTCAAGGCCAACCCGGTGCCCATGGCCTTTGCCGAACTGTATGGCGCGCTCGAAAGCAAAGCCGTCGATGGCCAGGAGAATCCTTTTGCCGTCATCGAGTCGAGCAAGATCTACGAGGTGCAGAAGTACGTGAGCGGCACCAACCACGTCTACGCGACCAATCCCGTTCAGATCAGCAAGCGTTTCTGGGATCGCCTCTCTGCGGCTGAACAGAAGCTGTTGCAGGACGCCGCGATCGAAACCCAGAACTGGCAGCGTGTTGTCAGCCGCGAGGTGTCCAGCAAGGCCCTGGGCGAACTGAAGGCCAAGGGCATGATCTACAACGACATCGCGCCTGCCGAACTGGCCCGTATGCGTGCCGAGGTGCAACCCGTTTACGAAAAGTTCTCTGCTGCCTACGACCCGGCGATCGTGACCCTGTTCAAGGCTGAACTGGAACGGGTTTCAAAACTGTGAGTCCCATGAAAATTGTTGTCCTGCACGGTCCGAACCTCAACCTGTTCGGCCGGCGTGAACCGCATATCTACGGGACCACAACGCTCGCCCAGATCAACAGCATGCTGGCGGATCTGGCGAGCGAGCTGGGGGTGACGCTGGCGACGCTGCAGTCGAACCACGAAGGGGCGCTGATCGATTTCCTCCACGAGCACATCGATACAGCGGACGGCGCGATCGTGAACCCGGCCGGCCTCACCCAGCACGGTGTGCCCCTGCACGACGCGATCAAGGCCATGCCCTTCCCGGTGCTGGAGGTCCACATGTCCAACATCGCAGCCCGGGAAGCCTGGCGCAACCATTCGATCATTTCACCGGCGGTGAAGGGAACGATCCAGGGCCTGGGGCGCCACTCCTATCTCCAGGGGCTGCGGGCCGTCGTGGAGATCGTGCGGGACAGCCGGGCTGCCAGCGAAGCTGCTAAAAAGTCCTAAGCTGTCTTCAACACCTGAAGTGATCTCTGCAAAGGGATCGCTTCAGGGTTGATCAACATGCACGCTGAAGATTCCATGAAGTTCAACACCCGATTGAAAGGCCCAGCATGGCGCTGACCGGCAAGGCGGCGGTCGCCATGTGGTGGTATATCGCGCCAGAACAAAGAGTCGAGTTCCTCGACTGGCACACCCACGAGCACTTTCCGGAGCGCATGCATATCGCGGGCTTTCAGCGGGGGACGCGTTGGGCCAGCGAGGACAACGGGACCGGTTTTTTCGTGATGTACGAGCTCAGTGAGCGGGAGGTCCTGGCCGGCCCCGCCTACCTGGCGCGCCTGAACGCCCCGACCCCCTGGTCCGTCAAGATGATGCCGCATCACGCAGGCATGGTGCGTTGCCTGTGCGACGTGCGTGCCAGTTCCGGCGCTGGCGTGGGGCGCTACATGCTCACCCTGCGCATGTCGCCGGCCGCGGAGCGAACGCTGCAGTTGCGTGCGTACCTGGAAGAACTCGTCGCGACACTCCCGACGCAGCGCGGTATGACCGGTGCGCATTTGCTGGAGAGAGCGGATGTGGGCCAGGTCGCACAGACGCAAGAGCAACGCATACGCGGCGAGGATCGCACGGCGGACTGGGTGTTTCTGGTCTGTGGCTATGACGCAGAGTCCTTGCGCGGCCTGCTGGCAGCGGAATTGGCGCCAAGCGTGCTGGAAAAGCAGGGTGCGGGCGGGCCTGGGGAGAGCACAGCAGATGCGCGTGCCGTTGGGCTGTATGGGATTTCTGCCACCCTGTCGGCGGCCGAGGCCTGAGGCCGGGCCTCCACCGGGCTGCAGCGCATGCACGATGCCGCTGACGCGTCGTGCAGCGACCCGTGCCAGACACGCCGCGCCGCCCTATACTTCGCGAATGAACGAACCAGTACATATTCGGCGGACGCGCGCGGCAGCCCCGGCGCGCAAGGCCCCCAGCCGTACCAACGACCCCGAGCGCACGCAGGCCGACATCCTGCGCGTGGCCGAAGTCGAGTTCGGCGAGAAGGGGCTGGCGGGCGCCCGCATCGACGAGATTGCCGAGGCCACGCGCACCAGCAAGCGCATGATCTATTACTACTTCGGCAGCAAGGAAGGCCTCTACCTGGCCGTGCTGGAGGAAGCCTATCGCCGTGTGCGCGACATCGAGTCGGAACTAAAGCTGCAGGACCTGGAACCCGAGGAGGCGCTGCGTCGCCTGGTGGCCTTCACCTTCGACCACCACCTCGATCACGAGAGTTATATCCGCCTGGTGATGTCCGAAAACATCCACCGCGGCCAGTACCTGGCGCAGAGCCAGCGCATCCAGGAACTCAACGTGCCGGCGATTGCCGCCATCCGCAACCTCTACGAACGCGGCGTCAAGGCCGGCCTGTTCCGCAAAGGCCTGGATCCGGTCGACATCCACGCCTCGATCTCGGCCCTGAGCTTTTTCAATGTCTCGAACCGGCACACCTTCAGCCTGATCTTCAAGCTCGACATGAAGTCCCGCGCCTATATCGCCCAGCGGCGCGAAAACGTGGTGGAGATGATCGTGCGTTTCGTCCGAAAAAACTGAGGTCCACCCGCCCCGCCAGGGTCGGGCTCAGGGTTTTCCCTTAATTAAAAACTAACCAGTTCGTACAAAATACAAACGAGGAGATACCTTCGTGATTCAAAAACTCATCGACCACATCGGCCGGGCCTTTGGCTTGCTGATGGTGGTTTGCCTGGCCCTGATGGTGGTCATGGTCTTCGGCAACGTGGTCCTGCGCTACGGCTTCAACTCCAGCATCACAGTCTCGGAAGAGCTGTCGCGCTGGCTCTTCGTGTGGATGACCTTCCTGGGCGCCGTGGTCGGCCTGATCCACCACGCCCACCTGGGCACAGACGCCCTGGTCTCGCGCCTGCCCGTGCTGGGCAAGAAGATCTGCTTCGTGGTGGCACACCTGCTGATGCTGTCCATGTGCTGGTTCATGTTCCGCGGGGCCTGGGAACAGACCAAGATCAACATGCAATCCACCAGCGCCGTCATGGAAGTGTCCATGGCCTGGCTCTACGGCTCCGGTCTGGTGTTTGCCGTGTTGGCAGCCCTGGTCATCGCCCATGAACTCTGGAAGTTCTGCACCGGCCAGCTGGCCGAATCGGAGCTGATCGGCATCATCGGCTCGGAAGAAGACATTGCGCATGGCGCAACCCCGGACGCAAGCTCCGCACAGACCAAGGAGCGCGCATGACCATCGCCATCTTCCTCGCCGCCCTGCTGGGCGCCATGGCCCTGGGTGTGCCCATCGCCTTCTCCCTGCTAGTCACCGGTGCCGCGCTGATGTGGCACCTGAACATGTTCGACCCCCAGATCCTGGCCCAGAACATCATCGAAGGCGCCAACAGCTTCCCCCTGCTGGCTGTGCCCTTCTTTATGCTGGCCGGCGAGATCATGAACACCGGCGGCCTGTCGCGCCGTATCGTCAACCTGGCCATGACATTGGTGGGCCACGTCAAGGGCGGCCTGGGTTACGTCGTCATCATTGCCGCGGCCCTGATGTCGGCACTCTCCGGCTCCGCCGTGGCCGACGCCGCGGCACTGACAGCGCTGCTGCTGCCCATGATGATACGGGCGGGTCACGACCCGTCCCGCTCGGCTGGTCTGGTGGCCTCGGCGGCCATCATGGGCCCGATCATCCCGCCCAGCATCGGCTTCGTGATCTTCGGCGTCGCCGCCAATGTGTCGATCTCCAAGCTCTTCCTGGCCGGCATCTTCCCCGGCCTGATGCTGGGTGCCACGCTGTGGCTCACTTGGTGGTGGCTGGTGCGCAAGGAAAAGACCGCGCCCGCGCCGCGCCGCAGCCTGGCCGAGATGACGGTGGCCCTGAAAGACGCCACGTTCGCGCTGGGCCTGCCGGTGATCGTGGTGATCGGACTGAAGTTCGGCGTCTTCACGCCGACCGAAGCCGCCGTGGTGGCCGCGGTCTACGCCCTGTTCGTCTCCATGGTGATCTACCGCGAGCTGAAAATCTCTCAGCTCTACGGCCTGTTCCTGGCTGCGGCCCAGACCACGGCGGTCATCATGCTGCTGGTGGCCGCCGCCATGGTGTCGGCCTGGATGATCACCGTGGCCAACCTGCCGGGTGAACTGATCACCCTGCTCAAGCCCCTGCTGGACCAGCCCACGCTGCTGCTGATCGCCATCATGATCATCACCATGCTGGTGGGCACGGCCATGGACATGACCCCGACCATCCTGATCCTCACGCCGGTCTTCATGCCCCTGATCAAAGCCGCGGGCATCGACCCCGTGTATTTCGGTGTGCTCTTCATGATCAACAACTCGATCGGCCTGATCACCCCGCCCGTGGGCACCGTGCTGAGCACGGTGGCCGGCGTGGGCAAGATGAGCATGGACCAGGTGACCAAGGGCGTGTGGCCCTTCATGATCGCGCAGTTCATCCTCATGTTCCTGCTCGTGCTCTTCCCATCCCTGGTGATGGTGCCGGCGCGCTGGTTCTACTGATATTGATTTTCCGAACAACTGCGGCACCCAGGGTACGCCACCGCAGTTGTCCACGATCCCGGCGACCCGACAACATAGACGGAGACAAACCATGAAACGACTCGTCCTCAAGACCCTGGCGGCAGCCATCTGTGTCACGGCTTTCGGCCTGGCCCAGGCCCAGACCAAGACCCTGAAGTTCGTGAACCAGAACGCCAAGGGCCACCCCATTGTCCTGGGCATGGACAAGTTCGCCGAGATCGTCGAAGCCAAGTCCGGCGGCAAGCTCAAGGTCCAGGTCTTCCCGGGCGGTGCCCTGGGCAGCGACCAGGCCAACGTCTCGGCCCTGCAAGGCGGCACGCTGGAGATGGCCTCGATGAACTCGGGCATCTTCGCCAGCCTGGTGAAGGACTTTGCCATCTATGACTTCCCCTTCCTGTTCGCCAACCCGGCCGAAGCTGACGCCGTGGTCGACGGTTCCTTCGGCAAGAGCCTGCACGCCAAGCTGGAAGAGAAGGGCCTGGTCGGTCTGGGTTATTACGAGCTGGGCTTCCGCCACATCAGCAACAGCAAGCGCCCCATCAACAAGGTGGAAGACATTGCCGGCCTCAAGCTGCGCGTGATCCCCAACCCGATCAATGTGGACTGGGTCTCGGCACTCGGCGCCAACCCCACGCCCCTGCCCTTCCCCGAGCTGTACGCCGCGCTGGAGCAGAAGGCTGTCGACGGCCAGGAAAACCCGGTTGCCACCATCAACGGCGCCAAGCTGTTTGAAGTGCAGAAGCACCTG
>CAUPRZ010000140.1:0-6299 GCA_963513855.1 uncultured Hylemonella sp. | reverse complement strand
CTGGCCACGAGTTCGGCCAGCGAAAGTTCGACGGGGGCAATCTCTTCATCGCTCAAGGTGTCGAGCGCGTCAGCCAGGCCACCGAGGGTGCCGCCCAGCAGACGCCCCATGCCGCTCTGGCCCGACAGAAGGCCGGGCGCCACACCGCTGCCCTGGGGCAGACGGGACTTGAGAGCCTCACCGGGCAGGGAGACGCGGAACTGGCGGAAATCGGTCTGGTAGACCACGCTGGCCTCGGCGCGTGCCGAGCCATAGACGATGTCACCGGGCTGCAGGCGATGCACCTCGCCGTCGTCGCTGGTCCAGCAGGCTTCCCCCGACTGGTGCAGGGCCAACCAGAAGCGTTCCGCCTCCGTGCGCACATGGGCCAGGGTCTGCGGCGAGGACGTGATGCGCGCCAGGCCCACACCGCGGCTGGTCAGGCCGCCCGCCAGCGTGGCGTAGAGCGGCGGCCCGCCCGAGGCAAGTTCGGGCCGCAGGCGCAGCGGATCGAGCGCCTCCTTCCACACGTGCAGGCGTTGCTGCACGGGGTAGGACTCGGTGGTGAACTGGTTGAGGCGCATGAGGACTGCACTCGCAGAGCTGTAGAAGCCCGCAAGATCCATGCCATTGCCCTGTGCATGGCCCCTGTTTTTCTTTTCACGAAATGGAGTACGCCATGGAACCGATCTTCCACATGATCAGCAACGCACCCGACCCGGTCGCACCCTTCAGCCACGCGGTCGAAGTCGACAACTGGGTCTTTGTCACCGGGCAGATGCCCTTCACCGACATGGCCATCCAGGCGCCCTACCCCGAGGGCATCGAAGCGCAGACGCATGCGGTGATGGCCAATCTGCAGACGGTACTCAAGGGCTGCGGGCTGGCGCTGTCGAACGTGCTGTCAGCGCGCATCTTCCTGACGCACTTCGATGAGGACTATGAGCGCATGAACGCGGTCTACCGCAGCTACTTCGCACCGAAACGCCTGCCGGCGCGCACCTGCGTGGGCGTGAACGGCCTAGCCAAGGGCGCGCGGATCGAGATTGATTTTGTAGCGCGACGCTGATTCAGAAGTTGGCTACCCGAAGTCAACCACTCAGGCTCTGACTTCCAACAGCTCCTCCCACCGTGTCGTGTAACGCGGCGTGCGGTGCTCCTGCTTCATGCTCCAGCGGCGCGTGCGGCCACCCAGGCCGGCGCTGGCGAGGAAGACCGTGTCCTGCCCGTAACGCGCATTGAGCTGGTCCAGCACCTGCACCAGCCGTGGACGCGGTGTAGGCCTTGCACCCAGATCCAGCTCCCCCTGGCGTTGACCTTCGCCTTGCAGGTGCATGAGGACAACACCAGCTTTGGCATAGGGGTAGCCTGGCTTGTAAATGCTCTCCAGCACGGCGAGGGCCGCATGCACGATACGCGCCGTGTCGTTTGTCGGCTGCGACAACTCGATGGAATGCCCCTGGGAGCGGGGACGTTCCTGCTCGTAGTGCCCGGTACGGATGTAGACATAGACCTGCCCCACCACGCCACGCTGGCGGCGCAGCTTCTCGGCCGCGCGCGTGGCAAAGACGGTGACGGCTTCGCGCAGATCGGCGAGCGCGCCGGTCTTGTGGCCGAAGGAGCGTGTGACGGCGATGTGGTGGCGGTCCTGCGGGCCATCCTCCAGGTTCACACAGGGCTGGCCCTGCAGCTCGCGCACGGTACGCGCCAGCACCACGGACCAGCGACCTTGCACCTGCACCGGGTCCAGACGCGCCAGATCGAGTGCTGTGTGCACGCCAGCTTCACGCAGTTGATCGCGCAGACGCCAGCCCACGCCCCAGACTGCCCCCACATCGGTGGCGGCCAGCAGGGCATCTAGCTCCACGCGCTCCAGCGCGGCCAGACTGCAGACGCGCGCATGCCGCGCAGGATAGGGCTCAGGTTTGCGTTCGGCCGTCTTGGCGATGTAGTTGGCGAACTTGGCCAGGGTTTTGGTCGGGCCGATGCCGATGCTGCAAGGCAGGCCCAGCCACTGCAGCACACGCTGGCGCATGGCCAAGCCGTTTTCCACCAGTTCCCCCGGCATGCCCGCGAGATCCACGAAACACTCGTCGATGGAATAGATCTCCTGACGCGCGCCGAAGCCGGCCAGCACGTCCATCATGCGCTCGGACATGTCGCCGTAGAGCGAGAAGTTGGCCGAGAGCGCGACAAGACCGTGGCTGCGTTCCATGTCCCGGATCTCGTGCCAGGGCGCGCCCATGCGGATGCCTATGTCCTTGGCCTCATTGCTGCGCGAAATGGCGCAGCCGTCGTTGTTGGAAAGCACGATCACGGGCCGGCCGTCCAGCCGCGGCTGGAACACACGCTCGCAGCTCACGTAGAAGTTGTTGCCGTCGATCAGGGCGTACACCGGGACCTCCGCTCAGCGTACGAACTGGTGAATCGCCGCCGTGACCACACCCCAGATCTCCAGCGTCTGGCCATCCGTTGGCACGATCTCGGGATAAGCCGGGTTGGCGGGCTGCAGCCTGACGTGGCCATCACGCTGCCACAGGGTCTTGACGGTGAATTCGCCGTCGATCACGGCCACCACCACGTGCTGGTGCCGCGGCACAAGCGCGCGGTCCACAACGAGGATGTCGTCGTCCAGAATGCCCGCACCCACCATGGAATGGCCACGCGCGCGCAGCAGGAAGGTGGCTTGCGGATGCGTGACCAGTTCACGCGTGAGGTCCACACGCTGGCCGCCCAGGTCTTCGGCCGGCGAAGGAAAGCCCGCGGCCACGCGATCGTCCAGGCGCTGCACGTCTGTTGCAGAACCCGCAGACGCAGGTACAGGGGCGCATGGCAAGATACTGATCATATGTACAGTATACCGCCGCAAGCCTCACTGAGCATGGTTCTCAGTCCCATTCCTCAAGACCACGTGCTTGCAAGCAGCGCCCTTTTCGCGACAATGCGGGCTGTCTCCAACAACAACGAAAAGGAAGTCCCATGAAAGGCGATCCCCAAGCCATCAGCCACCTGCAGGCCCAGCTCAAGAACGAGCTGACCGCTATCAACCAGTACTTCGTGCACTACCGCATGCTCAAGCACTGGGGCCTGGACAAGCTGGCCAAGAAGGAATACGAGGAGTCGATCGGCGAGATGAAACACGCCGACAAGCTCATGGATCGCATCTTCACGCTGGACGGCCTGCCCAATCTGCAGGACCTGGGCAAACTCAATATCGGTGAGAACGTGCCCGAAATCCTGCGCAGCGACCTGGCGCTGGAAACCGGCGCGCAGGCCACCATCAAGGACGGCATCGCCCACTGCGAGAAGGTGCGCGACTATGTCTCGCGTGATCTGCTGCAGGAGATCCTGGACGACACCGAGGAGCACATCGACTTCCTCGAGACCCAGATCGATCTGCTGGAGAAGGTGGGCCTGCAGAACTATCAGCAGAGCCAGATGGGCGAGATCTCCTGAAGCCTGGGCAGCGATGGAAATAAAAAAGCCGCTCATCGAGCGGCTTTTTTGTTTTCGGCGCAAGGCTCAGGTGGCGGCCTTCACTTGCGCCTGGTTGGCCACGGTGCGCGGAGCGCGGTGCGGCCCCACGCTCCGCCGCTGCGCGTGCCCTGTTTAGCTCGCGAAGGGGGTTTCTGGCAGGCCGCGCACGCCCGGCACGTCCAGAGCGAACAGCGCGCCTGACAGGGGGGCACTGGCCAGTGCCTGGGTGCCCAGCCGCACGGATGCGCTGGTGACATAGAGGGTGCCGAGGTCTGCACCACCGAAGCAGCAACTGGTGGGCCTGGGCACCGGCAGGCGCACGCGCATGAGCTCGCGGCCGTCGGGCGCGAAGCGCACCAGTTCCCAGCCGTCCCAGACGGCCACCCACAGGCAACCCTCGGCGTCCACGGTCAGGCCATCGGGCTTGCCCTCAGCCGTACCAAACACCACCAGCGGGCGGCGGTGGGCGATGCGGCCTGCCGCGAGGTCGAAGTCGTATTCGTAGATGGTCTTGCGGAAGGTGTCGGTGAAATACATCCGCGTGTTGTCCGGACTGAAACCCAGCCCGTTGGGTACGGTGAAGCCGCTGTCGACCTTCTCCCAGCTGCCGTCCGGATCGACGCGGAAAAGATTGCCCCGGTTGGGCATGGCACCCATATCCATCGAACTGACCCACAGGCGGCCACGCCGGTCACATTTGCCGTCGTTGTAGCGGTTGCCCGGGCGGGTGGATTCGGGGTGGGCGAACAGCGTCATGCGGCCCGAGTCGGGCGTCATGGCCATCAGGCCCGCCGGCGTGGCCAGCAGCAGCCCCCCCGACGCCATGGGCACCACCATGCTCACCATCGAGCCAAGAGGGGTTTCCCGCTGCTGGCCGCTTGTTGCATCCAGCTGGTGAAGGGCGGGAGCGAGGATGTCCACCCAGTACAGGGCGTTGTCGCGCGGTGACCAGACCGGGCCCTCGCCGAGCAGCGCACGAGCCTCGCCCACGGCATGCACGGCCGGAGTGGGGGCCTCAGGCGGTTCGGTATGCTCCAGCAGCGACATGGGCTGACCCGCCGCGCTGTGCGTGATGGTGCGGGCCGCGCCGATCAGCTCGGCCGACAGGCTGTGCGCGCGCCGCGCATCCAGCTGGGCCGTACTGGCCGTGACGGCCACCGCGCCGATGACCCGTCCTTCGTAGTCGAACACCGGGGCCGCCACGCTCACCCGTGTGGCGTCGTATTCGCTCACTTCCAGCGCGTAGCCGCGTGCGCGGGTGAGGTCCAGTTCGGCGCGCAACGCCGGTTCGTCGACGAGGGTGCGCCCGGTGAAGCGCACCAGCGGCGAAGCCGCCAGCAGATCGGTCTGCTGGGCGGGCGGCAGGCAGGCCGCGATCGCCTTGCCGGCGGCGCTGGCATGCAGGGGCAGGCGCAGCCCGACCTTGGAGGTCGCCTGCGGTTCACGGCCCGCATCTTCGTTGGCGACCACCACCATCTGCTGGCCGCTCAGCACCACCAGCTGCACACTTTCGTCGAACGCGTTGCGCAGGCGGACCAGCTCGTCCTGGGCCGCCACGCGCAGGTCGAAATCGCTCCAGACCTCGTGCGCCAGTTCCAGCAACCGGAACCCGAGCTGGAAGGTCTTGTTGTAGCTGTCGTGGCGCAGCAGGCCTTCGCGCACCAGGGTGCCCAGCATGCGGTGCAGGGTCGACTTTGGCAGGGCCGAGGCGCGCTGCAGCTGCGTGAAAGTCATGGGGGCGCGGGCTGCCGATACCAGGTTCAGCACGGCCATGGCTTTTTCCAGAACCCCCAGGCCGGGGGCGGTGACAGCAGCGGTGGATGCGGTGTTTTCTGACATGGCGTAGGCCGGAATTTTAGGTCAGAGCCCCTCCGGGTAAGTACCAATGAATGGAACTCACTCATTGAATGCATGTTATGGCTACAATAAGGTTCCATTCATCGGAACAAATTGGATAGACGACGTGATATCTCCTGTTGCCCTTTCCGGGGTCTTCCCTGTCCTGCCCACCCCGTTCGATGCCGCTGGCGCACCCGATGAAAAGGCGCTGCGTGGCCTAGTGCGCTACCTGCTGGAGGCGGGTGTCGATGGCATCACCTACCCGGGCGTGGCCAGCGAGGTGGGGCAGCTCACCGTGCCCGAGCGCCTCTCGCTGACGGCCGCCGTGCTCCATGAGGTGGCGGGCCGGGTGCCGGTGGTGGCGGGGGTGTCCAGTGGTCAGGCCGAGACGACGATCGAGCTGGCACGTGCCGCGATCGCGCAGGGCGCGGCAGGTCTGATGGTGGCCGTGCCGCCCGACCGCCCGACCGCTGCGCAACAGATCGGCTACTTCAGTGAGGTGGCGGCCGCTGTGCCGGGTGCGGCCATCGTGCTGCAGAACGTCCCTTTGCCGGTGGGCGCCGGCCTGGACCCCGAAGCCATCGTCGAGGTGGCGAAAGCCGTCCCGGCGATCCGCTACGTGAAGGAAGAGACGCTGCCCAGCGGCCAGCGCCTGACGGCGTTGCGCGAGCGCGGCCCGGTCACGCTGGCGGGTGTGTTCGGAGGCGCCGGCGGGCGTTACATCACCGACGAGCTGCGCCGTGGCGCGGCCGGCACCATGCCCGCCATCGAACTGGCCGAGGTGCATGTGGCGCTGTTCAAGGCCCACCGGGCGGGCGACGTCGCACGCGTGCGTGAACTCTTCACGCGCATGCTGCCCATCCTGAACGTGCAGGCGGTGTTCCGCTGGTCCCTCACCAAGTACGTACTGAGAGCACGTGGCCTGCTCAGCAGCGAGAACCAGCGCGCAGCCGGTCCGCGGCTGGATACGCTGGACAAGGCCGATGTGGACGGTTTTCTCGGCG